>DATESJ010000243.1:0-2321 GCA_035270885.1 Sedimentibacter sp.
CAGATGATTTTCGAATAATTCTTAAATATTTAATATTATTTGCATTTGACGCATTCGCTATATTTTCAGATACCTCCCTGGCAAAGGGATGAGTAGCATCTACAATATAATCATACCTTTTTTCCATAAAAAGGGAGTTCATTTCACTTTCATCTAAACGCCTTTGAATAATATTTATGTTTTTTAAATTCTTCACAAATTGATGTCCATATTCAGTTGCAATAAATAAATCAGTGTTTATGTTGGCTTCCGATAAGAATTCAGCAAATTTCCTACCTTCTGTTGTACCTCCAAAAACACAAATTCTAAAGTTATTCATCACTTGCCTTCCTATATTCATGAGTAAATTTCGGATTGTACAATTGGCTTCTTTCGTATTTGTCGCCCAAAAAATCACCAACCAAGATTAATGCTGTCTTGTAAATATTGTTTGCCTTCATTGTTTGATGCAAGGTTTCTATTGTACAATTGAAGACTTTTTCATCAGGCCATGTTGCCTTGTATACTACTGCAACTGGGGTATCCGGGTCATAGCCTCCCTCAATAAGTTCATTTGCAAGTTCTTCTGTCAAATTAGAACTTAAGAATAAAACCATAGAAGTTTTATGCGAGGCAAGTGACCTAATTTTTTCTCTTTCAGGTACAGGGGTTCTTCCTTCCATCCTTGTTATTATCACAGACTGACTTACATTAGGAAGTGTGTATTCAGCACTGATTGCAGCTGCTGCTCCACAAAAAGAACTGACCCCAGGAACCACCTCATATTGAATTTCGTACTTCTTCAACATATCAATCTGTTCTCTGATTGCACCATATATACTTGGATCTCCTGTATGAAGTCTCACTGTCATTTCATTGTTTGCTTCTGCTTCCCTCATAACATGGATTACCTCTTCCAGAGTCATATTTGCACTGTTATATATGCGGCAATTTATTTTTGCACAATTCAGAAGCTCTATATTGACTAATGAACCTGCATATATAATTACATGAGCCTGGGTTAAAAGTTTATGTCCTCTCATTGTTATTAGGTCTATTGCCCCTGGTCCTGCTCCTACAAAATGTATCATAATATCTCCTTTCAGTTTAATATTCCACAGTTGTTGGAATAAATTATTAGCTCTGTTTTTATTTGATTATCAACTCTTTTATTTATGTAATACTCAGCTCTTTCGCTGACTTTATTAATTACCTTATTTCTAATATTTTCTCTTTCAAGCACGGTTAAGGCTTGTTCAGTAGTGACACTGGATAGAATTTCCTCAACCACTTCTGCATCCGCCCCATACAAAGCTGCATAGCAACTTAATATTTCCATTCTAAAATCTCCATTATGGGAATGAGTGTTCATCATTCCTCCTGCAACCTTTACCATTTTCCCAATATGTCCTACAATCAATATTTCTCTAAACTTAAGCTCTGTAGCATAATCAAGAACTTCACCTAAATAATTGCTGAATTTAAGGCTGTTTTCACCTCTGATACCCAATTGCCGGTCAATAAACTTTTCTGCATAGTTACCTGGAAAGGCAAGGAGTTTGTCATATCCTTTTTCTTTGATAACATTCATTTCAACCCTAAGGCTATTAACAAGGGCTTTTTCGCTCATAGGTTCAACTATACCGGTTGTTCCAATTATTGAAATTCCGCCCTTAATCCCCAAATTGGGATTAAATGTTTTCTTAGATATCTTTTCTCCCTCTGGCACAGAAATTATTACCGTTACTCCACCGTAATATTTATATTGCTGGCATATCTTCTGAACATTTTCAATTATCATCTTTCTTGGAATAGAATTAATCGCTGGCTCACCCACCGGTTGATCCAATCCTTTTTGAGTTACCCTTCCTACTCCATTTCCGCCCTTAATGCTAATTTTACCTGTATCATCAAGCATTACATCAGCACATATTAAAATACCATTGGTAACATCTGGATCATCGCCACTATCCTTTTTTACACTGCATCTTGCACCTTTTATATTAAAAGATGGATTTTCTATATTTATAAATAATATTTCACCTCTTGGAAGTGTAACTGCAACATTTTCAACAACATTTCCAGTGAATATCATCATAGCAGCAGCTGCAGCAGCAGCGGTGGCACATGTTCCCGTGGTAAAACCACATCTTAGTTTTTTTCCATTTTTAATAACAAATTCTTTCATTTGGTCTCCTTGAACAGCAGGATAAAATAAAAAAATCTCCCAATTTCTTGGAAGATATATACAAAGTCGCGTAAAGCACACACTAAATTGCCAGATAATCCTCCCGAAAATCTTATAACAAACAAAACTTGGCAGGTCTCCTGACTTTCGGTTC
>DATESJ010000244.1:0-3060 GCA_035270885.1 Sedimentibacter sp.
ATTGTTCGCCCCTTATGTGGACAAATCTGGTTTATGAGCTATCGCTTTATTGTGTGGCCTCTGGTACTTATTTTACCACTGCTGTTTCTGTTGGGTATTATAGTCCCGTATATTATGTACTATGCAACGAATAAACAAAGCATTGTGGAACGATTGAGAATTGCCGGATAATAAAAATAAAAAAAGACGCACAGATAAAATTTGTGCGTCTTTTCATTTCCTCCGGTACATCTATCATGGTAAAATGACAATGAATATTATTAGACAGGAAGTAAATAAGCAAAATCATTAGGAGTAGGCTTAAAAGGTATCAACGGAAGGTTAAATTAAAATTAATTATTTTTTGTGCAGTAATTTATATTTTACTTGCGTTATAATAAATGTACGGAAAGGAGGGGAGGTATGGAAAGGGAAAGCTTATTAATAAAAGAGTCTATTAAGGGCGATGAAAAAGCTTTTGCCGGTATAGTCAATAATTATAAGAATTATGTTTTTGCAATAATATTAAATTTCATTAAAGACTATGGAGAAGCTGAAAATGTAGCTCAGGAAGTATTTTTTCAAATCTATACCTCGCTGCCAAACTATAATAATGAAAATTTTAAGGCATGGATAGGCAAAATAGCCGCAAATAAATCCATAGACTGGATAAGGAAAAAGAAGGCGAAATATCGTGAAAAAGCAGTTGGAAATACAGTAGATTTAATCGACGGCACAATGATGGATAACAATCCAGAAACATTCATAGTTCAAAAAGAAAGAAAAGAAGCTCTTAGTAATGTGTTAAATGATATGCCGGAAATTTACAGAGTGGTAATTGAGAAATTTTATTTTCATGATAAGTCCTATGGTGTTATTGCAGAGGAAGAGAATGTACCCATAAAGACTATTGCTTCAAGGCTTTACAGGGCAAAAATAATATTAAAAGAGAAATGGAGGGAAGAAAATGAAACATTATGATTATATTGAGTGGCTGTTCTATAAAAATAGTATGTTGTCACAAGAAAAGTCTGAAGAAATGGAGCAACATTTATATGGATGTAATACATGTATGGAGATTTTTCTGTCCCTAATTGATGAAAAAGAAGAACAAAATGCTGGAGAAATTATAAGTGATAATTTTATATCTAATGTAATAAGTGAAGTTTCTAAAGTAAAACAAAGAAAGTCAAAAATCAAACACACAAAAAAAGCATTTTATTATCAATTTGGTTACTATGCAGCTGTTGCTTCTGTAACCATAATTCTGACATTGGGTGGATTCTATATGAATTTGGTAGATGCAGTACCAAAGATATCAGCTTCCATTGAATTAACAGAGAATAATTCAAATAGAATTTCTGACTTTTCAAACAAAATTGTAGATTCTGCATCAAGTTTTTTATTAAGCATTGAAAATACTGAAAATAATTGGAGGGAAAATAATGAGAGATAAAAGTAAATTTATAGCATTTATATTTTCGGCTATACCGGGTTTAGCACACTTTTATATAGGTTTAAAAGAAAGAGCATTAATATTTTTTATTTTTCTTGTAGTAGGAGTTACAGGAGGAATAGGTTTAGCTTTCCTTACATATGAGGAAATCTTCCTAATTTTTACAATTATAGGTTATCTTATATTGTGGCTGATTGCTTTAATAGATGTGTTTTCAGCTTGGAAGAGCATTGAAACAAAACAATTGTATAATAATGAAACATATAACTATATACCGGATAAGAAATTAAATAAAAAGAGTATTTCTCTTGCATTATCGGTGATACCTGGAGCAGGCCACATGTACTTAGGATATCAGAAAAAGGGCTTGGTTATAATGGGAGCATTCTTCTTTTCTATATTTTTTATGGGATGGTTAGGAATATCAATGCTTTTGTTTCTGCTGCCTCTGATATGGTTTTACAGTTTCTTTGATGCAATGCATATTGCAGACGGCTCCCAGGATGAAATGAAAAATCAAGTATTGGATTTTCCTAAGATTAAACATGAATGGATTGGATTTGCTTTAGTTGGTATTGGTGTGATGATTTTGCTTGAAAGATTACTATATCCATTGATTAACTATGAAATTCGCAGATATATACAAACTTCCATAGTTTCCTTAATTTTCATTTCAATAGGTATTTATATGTTGATAAAAAATAAAAAAAGCACAGTTCTATATGATGAAGAGCAGGAGGAAAATGATGATCAAGATTAAACGAGTTGGAACAATTTCAATGGCTGTAGTACTAATAGCATTTGGGGTGATTTTGTTTCTGTCGCAAATAAATAAATTCTCTGCTCTGAATATGGTATTGAAAATGTGGCCTCTTATATTGATATTGATTGGTTTAGAAGTGCTATTGTACAGATATGCATCTAAGGATGAAAGCATGGTAATAAAATATGATTTCTTTAGCATATTCACTATATTTATTATACTTATTGTGAATATAGGAATATTTGCAGTCAATGAAAGCGGTATAATTCATAGGTTAGAAAGTATGTTTTTATCATCAACTTACGATCTGGATATGCCCATAGATGAATATATAGTTGATGAAAGTATAAATAAAATAATTATTGATGATACGAGCAATATGGTAATAAGAGCTACATCTGACAATAAAATAAGCGCCATCGGCAAGCTGAATGTGTATGCTTCAAGCAAAGAGGAAGCAGATAAGTTAGCGGATTTGAACAATATAAAGTATGAACAGTCTGGCAATGTGTTATATATTTATTCCACAAACAACACAAAAAATAATTACAGTTATTCAAATGTAAGAGATCTTGAAATTTTTCTGCCGGAAAATATCGATGTAGAGGTAATGAATTGCTATTATTTAGATTTGGTGTATAGCGGATTTAATAACAAGTGGCTCTTTGACGGAGTCAATAATATAAATATTAGGCTTGACAAAGTTTCAAATGTTACTGTAAAAGCATTTGTAGAATCATTGGATTATTTAAGTGGAAACATAAAATGGTCATTTAATAATTTTGGAGAGTACGTAAACGGCGAAGGAGTAAATGTGATAAATATTCTCAACGGCAGGGATGTAGTTATAAATGAAATATAA
>DATESJ010000245.1:0-2568 GCA_035270885.1 Sedimentibacter sp.
CTATTGAAGCTTTTATTAATTGTTTAAATAAAGGATGGCTTCTTGTAGGTCTTGATTTGAATTCCGGATGGAACTGAGCTGCAACAAACCAAGGATGATCCTTTAATTCTACTATTTCAACTAATTTATTGTCAGGTGATACTCCTGAAATTATAAGTCCATTTTCTTCACATACTTCTCTGAACTTATTATTAAACTCATATCTGTGACGATGTCTTTCATTAATCATGTCAGCACCTTCATATGCCTCTTTTGTCTTTGTGCCGTCTATAAGCTTGCAAGGATAGCTACCAAGTCTCATTGTTCCGCCCTTGTTTTCAACATCCTTCTGGTCATCCATTATGTCAATCATCGGATGATTTGTTTCAGCATTAAATTCAGAGCTGTTGGCATCTTCATATCCTAATACTGACTTAGCGAATTCAACAACCGCCAATTGCATACCAAGACAAATTCCTAAGAAAGGCTTTTTTCTTTCTCTTGCATATTTTGCTGCAAGAATTTTACCTTCAATTCCTCTGTCACCAAAACCACCGGGAACTAAAATTCCATCACAGTCTTTAAGTATTTCTTCATAGTTTCTTTCATTGACATCTTCTGAATGTATCCATGAAATTTCAACATTTGCAGAATTATCTATTCCTGCATGTTTTAGTGCTTCTGCAACTGATAAATAAGCATCCTTAAGCTCTACATATTTTCCCACAAGTGCTATTTTAACATTGTACTTTGGATTTTTAGAACGCTCTACCATATCATTCCACTCTACTAAATCCGGTTCAGTACATTTTATATTGAAATGATCGCAAACTAACTTTGGAAGATTTTCTTTCTCCAACATAAGAGGAATATCATATAAGGAATCTGCATCTACATTTTGAATAACATTCTGTTTTTCAACATTGCAAAATAATGCTATTTTTGCTTTTAAATCTTCAGAAATTTCTTTTTCGCTTCTACATACCAATATATCTGGCTGAATTCCTATGCTTAAAAGTTCCTTAACACTGTGCTGTGTAGGTTTTGTTTTAAGCTCTCCTGCTTTTGATAAATAAGGAAGTAGTGTAACATGAATATACATTACATTTTCTCTACCTACCTCATAGCGAATTTGACGTATTGCTTCCAAAAATGGTAGGCTTTCAATATCCCCAACAGTTCCACCTATTTCTGTAATTACTATATCAACATCCTCAACTGTTGAAATTCTTTTTAACATACATTTGATTTCGTTTGTTACATGAGGTATAACCTGTACAGTTCCACCAAGGTAATCCCCTCTTCTTTCTTTGTTTAATACAGACCAGTATATTTTACCTGATGTTATACTACTGTATTGAGTCAAATCTATATCAACTATTCTTTCATAATGTCCTAAGTCTAAATCAGTTTCAGCTCCGTCATCAGTTACATACACTTCTCCATGCTGATAAGGGCTCATAGTTCCCGGGTCCACATTTAAATAAGGGTCAAATTTCTGCAAGGTTACTTTAAGTCCTCTGCTTTTTAAAAGTCTCCCTAAAGATGCTGCAGTAATCCCTTTTCCTAATGATGAAACAACTCCTCCGGTAACAAAAATATATTTTGGCATTTTCTCCTCCTGTGATCTGTTGCTATTATTCCAATAATATCATTTTTATATTAATCTTAATACTTAATTAAAAATTATCATATATTTAAACATAAAAAAGAGACAAAAAGGGGTTTTTTTTTTAGTCTCTATGAATTCAATATATTATATCACTTTTAAGTAGTGAAGAATCTCTTAATATATAAAATATGAGATTCTACAGTTTCGCACAAAATTTTTATTTGTTCAAATAAAAATTTATATACTATACAATTTGTCTTCACATTACTAAACAATTTTATATTAAATAAATAAAAAGGTCAATCCTTTTTAATGTTTTTTAAAAAAAATTTTATTTATAAGTTGTACTATTGAAATTTAAACGGCATATATATTTATAAAAGAATGCGTAACGCTGTATTAACTTAAAGGAGGCTTTATTTTGATTAAATTATTTAATGATACATTTAATATTAATGAAATTATCGATTCGAATTCTACTGAAGTTTTGTTAGAGAATGAATTTATGATTACTGAGGACTCGCCTGAAATAGAAAAAATTATTACCGCAGAAGGAAAAGTAAAAATCAATAATGCTATAGTAACAACCGACAATATTATAATTGATGGCAAACTAATTTACAACGTTATTTATCGCTCAAATAATGAAGACTACGCAATTCATTCAATCACAGGTGAAATACCTTTTAGGGAAGAAATAGGTTCAGAAGGTTCTACCGAAGACATGGAAGCTTATGCAAATTCCTTTATAGATTATATTGATGCTGAACAATTAACAGAAAGAACTTATCTTGTTAAAGCAGTAATAGTATTGGATACTGATGTATATATGAAAAGACCTATTACCTATGTTTCAAACTTAGAGTCTGATGGTAGTGTGCAAGCAAAAACCAAAAATATAACATATACAGACACAGTAGCAGAAATGTCAGAAGAAATAAATATTAATGATGCTGTTGAATTAAGCAAGGGTTCAG
>DATESJ010000246.1:0-4530 GCA_035270885.1 Sedimentibacter sp.
AATGTAAAAGGTGATTTAAATAATCCTTTTGATTCGTCCATAATAAATAAAACAGGAATAAAATATCACAAGGAAATTCATGACCTTGATCATTTGCAAAATAATATGCGTAAAATAGGAACTGCAAATATTATTGAAGTAATGGATGAATATGATTTATTGCCTGTAATGAATTATCAATATGGCAGTCACCCTGATACGCAAAAAATAAAATCTACAGTATTTATTGATAAGTATTTGACTCAAGGAGTTCAGGACGGTTGCTGGTACGGTTGCTCCATGGCATGTGCTAAAGCAGCAGATAAATTCCTTTTAAAAACTGGACCTTACAAGGGACAGAGAGTTACAGTTGATGGTCCTGAATATGAAAATGCAGCAGGCTTAGGTTCAAATTGTGCAATTTTTGATCCAGAAGCAATTCTGGAATTAAACTTTTATTGTGATACCTACGGTATAGACACAATTTCATTTGGTACATCAACTGCATTTGCAATGGAATGCTATGAAAGAGGTATAATAAACAGAGAAATAACCGGTGGTCTTGAACTTAATTTTGGTAACTTTAACTCTTCAGTGGAATTACTCCACCAAATGTCTAAGGGAGAAGGTTTTGGAACAGTTGTAGGCCAGGGAATTCATAGAATGAAAAAACTGTTTGTGGAAAAATACGGAGCTGATGAAAACTTCTTATTTGATATAGGAATGGAGCAAAAGGGACTTGAATACTCCGAATACGGCTCAAAAGAATCTCTTGCTCAGCAGGGAGGATACGGCTTAACAAACAAAGGTCCTCAGCATGATGAAGCGTGGCTGATATTTATGGATATGGTAAACAATCAAATACCATCATTTGAAGATAAGGCAGAAGCATTGCACTACTTCCCAATGTTTAGAACCTGGTTTGGACTTTACGGATTTTGTAAACTTCCATGGAACGACATAGTTCCTGCTGACAACAAATATACTGATGAGCCTGCAAAAGTTCCTGAGCATGTTCAAAATTACTTGGATGTGGTATATGGAGTAACAGGAAAAAAATTAACCGTTGCCGATATGATAAAAGAATCTGAAAGAGTATATAACTTCCAGAGAATATTCAACATTAGAATGGGTAAGGGCTTAAGAAAGAACGACAAAATACCTTATCGCTCCATGGGTCCTGTAACTAAGGAAGAATATGAATCAAGACAGGAAAGGTACGACAAACAGCTTATAGAAAAATTAGGCTATGACCCTTCTAATAAATCAACAGAAGAAAAAATAAAAGTTTTAAGAGCATATAGAGAAGACCAGTATGAACAGCTAATAGATGCAGTTTATAAAAGAAGAGGCTGGGATTCAAACGGTGTTCCAACCTTAGAACACCTAAAATACCTAGAAATCGACGGAATTCTGGGGACGGACCTTAGAGTTCCGCAATGATAAGGGGATTGGGTTGCTGTCATCCCGTGACATGACACAAACCCTGTCCCCCTGTCATACGCACTTATAATCACACGGAGGTGATATAAATAATTAAGCTTAATAACAGGGACTTTCCATGGGAAGAAGATTTAACGATAGAAAAAATTATGCAGATAAAAAGATTCACCTTCCCTAAAATAATTGTAAAAGTCAACGGTAAACATATAGAGAAGGAAGACTATTCGACAACTCTTGTTAATGATGGCGATAACGTTGAAATGATACACCTATTAGCCGGTGGTTAAACTATGATAAAGTTGTAGAATATTACATCTCAAAATGATATAATTTTTTAAAATTATATCATTTTTTGTGTAATGAGGGAGATAATATGAATCCATACATACTGACAAAAAAACCACGCTATGTAATTATTGATTACAGAGCAAACGAAGAAATATTAAATTATATTAAAAATTTAAATATAGAGCCTATAAAAACATTGAAATGTAGTGATTTACAGGAACCTGTTGACGGTCATCCCGATATGGTAATTCATCCAATAGATTTTAAAACTTTTGTTGTAGCTCCAAATGTTTATGATTATTACAGAAATGTTTTAGGCAGCAAAGGAATAAAAGTTATTAAAGGTGGAAAAACTCTTAGCAGAAACTATCCTGAGGATATAGCATATAATGTAGCAAGAATAGGGAGATATGCTGTGCATAATATGCAGCATACAGACCAGGTTTTAAAATATTATTTGGAAGAAGCGGGCATCAAATTCATTCATGTAAATCAAGGCTATACAAAGTGCTCAATTTCTGCTGTTTGTGAGAATAAAGCTTTGACATCAGACTTCTTGATACATGAGAAACTTATATCGTACAATATTGACTGTATGTATATAAACCCAGAGGTTGTATACCTAAAAGGATATAACTACGGATTTATAGGAGGCTGTACAGGTTTGATTAATGAAAAAATATTTTTGTCAACAGGTAAAATTTTTGATGAAAATATTTCTATTTCAATAAGAAAATTTATACAGTCATCAGGATATATTTATGATGAAGCTTCAAGTCAGCAAATAACAGATTTAGGAACGCTGATACCGATAATATAACCTCCCTTGACCGAGAGGAGTGACTAAGTGGAGCTTTTATCATTAGAGTTAAATGAAAACGAAAATCATGAAATTTATAATAATATAAGAATAATAACGAATATAGACGAAAGTGATATTAATATAGAGTTATCATCTACAGATGAAGGCAATATAAGAATAAGATACTTTACGGACAACAAAATAAACAAAAGAGAGTACATTGAAAAAATAACATCCAGAGTAACCAAGCTTTTGGTGGAATACACCAAGTTAGCAGGTATTAACACGCTTAAGGAAAGCTATTTTTATTTCGATGAGGATGAAGTTGGCTCAATAATATCAGATATTGAAGAAGAAATAGACAATGATATTAAAATACACATAATTATTAAAAATAAATTTAAAGAAGTTATAGAAAAATCCAACTCAATAAATTTAAATGGATTTGTAAACTTCAGACTAAAATTTATAAAGCTTTATGCAGAACAAGTTGTAGAAAGGTGTATTGATTCATATTTGATGAAGAAGGAATATATGGACTTTATAAGCATTATTAAATTAATATCAGAAACAGATGAGAATCAATATGATATTGTAAATGTAATGTTAAATAATAGTAAGATTCAGGTTTACGACAAAAATATGCAAAAGCTTAGTTATTTGACGAATGCTGAATTTTCAACAGAATTAACTTCTAAATCAACCTATGATGAAACTGTAATAAATATTTTATTAAGTGTGTCACCAAAGAAAATAATAATCCACGATGCTAAAATTGATAAAAAAAACAAAGAAGCATATAATACTGTAGACATTATAAAAAGAATATTTGAGGGAAAAGTTGAAACTTGCACCGGATGCAAGTATTGCGAATTCCTATAACAAAGCTGTTTAAGAAAACAATAAGATTCATGTATTACTATAAGATTGGAGACATTCCTCTTACCTCAAAGACTAAGTCTGTAGTAGAGGTGTGTCCCCCTACCTTGAAAGGAGGTATACATATGTTATTTTTAATTTTGGCAACTTTAATAATAATAACAATTGCAGCAACAATGCATTTAATAAATATTAAAGAAGCTCAGGTAAATAACGAGCATTAATATAAATATACAGCTCTAATATTAATAATAAAGTTAAATAACCTTTAAGGCAATTGATGCCTTGGAGGTTCTTTTTATTATATAAATATTGTATTTAAAATTGACTTTATTTATGGTACAATATTTTAACCTAACACTCCAAGAATTCCCCCACCTCTAAATCACCCTGTTCACGCAAGTGAAAATGTAGGTGGTGGGATGAATTGGAAAATATTTTTGGGTTTCCCCATTTTTTAAATGGGTTTTGTCAGTATAAATTATTAAAAAACATAAATTTATCCACAGTGTATAAAAATAAACAATAAATTAGACACAAATTCTTAAGATTTGTTGGGTTTGCAATAAAAAATGCAAAAATGCCTCTTCCGGTTTATGAAAAGGTATTTTCCGCTGCGGAAAAGGGACTTGTCAGCGAAACACACGAAAATATCCAATGCTTAAAGATGCTTAGCCAATACTTTGGTAATAAATGTATCAGAACTTTGGATAGAGGTTTTGATGCAAATGAATATTTTAGATATTTTTCAAAAATAAAGAACGCTTTATTATTCGTTTGAAAATTAATCGTAATGTGGTCTACCATGGGAAAACCCATAGTGTTCTTGATGTAGCTAACAAATATAAAGGTAATTATAGCTTGAAATTTAAAGGTCAAAACGAGAAAAATATTGATTGTAAAATAAGCTATATACCTGTTAGATTGTGTGAATTTCCAAAACAAGAATTAACATTGATAGCTGTTTTCGGCTTTGGAAAGATACCCATGATGCTTTAAATTGGCGGCTTCATGATTTTTTAGTTTCTAATTTTGGGGAAACTCAAATCATTTATAAATGCAAATTTTTTAAAATTTTTGTAAATTTCGAATTTTTTAAAACATAAAATTAAAAAACAAAGATATCCACAGGTTATGAA
>DATESJ010000247.1:0-4416 GCA_035270885.1 Sedimentibacter sp.
TGCTCTAAAATGGACCATACATCAACAGGAGGGACCTTACTTAATCAGAAGTTTACTCCTTCTTCCATTGCCGGAGAGGAAGGATTGGATAATGTATCTTCAATTGTTAGGTCGTATTTCGAACTTATGGGTCATCATATTCAGTTTAATGTAATAGATAAAAAGGTCCTTTTAGTCGCACAGAAACATCCCGAAGAATATAAGGATTTAATAGTTCGGGTAGCAGGTTATTCCGACCATTTCAATAATCTAGAAAAAGCATTGCAGGATGAAATTATTGAAAGAACTGAGCAGTCATTTATTTAAAAAATATTTTTCAAAAAAGTGTTGCATTTTATAAATCTCTGTAATATAATAAGAAAAAATATACCCAACTAAATTAGTAGGAAATACGGCGAAAAAGGAAAGTAACATATAAAGAATATTCAGAGAGAGCATCTCAAGGCTGAAAGGATGCTTATTGGAATTATATGTGAAGTGCCCTTTGGAGTACGGCACCGAATTAAGTAGGCTGCTGCGGAACCATCCGTTAATATGGAGTAGCATGATAGTGCTATATAAGGTGGGCTTTTGCCAATTAGAGTGGAACCGCGGATTCAATCCGTCTCTTTTATAGAGGCGGATTTTTTTGTATAGATTTTTAATTTAGTGGATAAAGAAAGAGGTAAAATTATGAACAAAACAATAAGTTTAATTGGAAATACTCCTGTAGTGCAAATACCGGGAGAAAATATTTATTTAAAAATGGAAAAATTCAACCCAGGAGGAAGTGTTAAGGATAGAACTGCATTAGGTATGATTGAAGACGCTGAATCAAAGGGATTATTAAATAAAAATAGTATCATTGTGGAACCTACAAGCGGCAACACAGGAATTGCACTTGCATTGATAGGAAGATTAAAAGGATACAAAGTAGTAATAGTAATGCCTGAAACAATGAGTGTGGAAAGAAGAAGCATAATTGCGGCTTACGGTGCCACATTAATTCTTACAGAAGGTCAAAAGGGAATGAATGGAGCAATTGCAAGAGCTAAGGAATTGTTAGAGCAAGATAATAAATATTTTATGCCTGACCAGTTTAATAACCCTGCAAATCCACAAATTCATTACGATACAACGGGACAAGAAATTATTAAGCAGTTAAATGACATTGATATATTTGCTGCAGGAGTTGGTACAGGAGGAACACTTTCGGGAGTTTCAAAAAGACTTAAGGAATACAAGCAAAATATAATTACTGTAGGTGTTGAACCATCAAAATCAGCTGTGTTATCAGGTGGCAACCCGTCTCCTCACAAAATTCAAGGAATAGGTGCAGGCTTTATACCAGGAACTTATGATAGTGAATTTGTAGATGAAGTAGTTACTATTACTGACGAAGAAGCAATTGATACTGCTGTAGAAATTTCAGCGAAAATAGGTATGCTAATTGGTATTTCTTCAGGAGCCAATGTAGCAGCAGCAAGAAAGCTTGCCGAAAAGTATGGCAGTGATAAAAAGATTCTTACCATATCTCCTGATGGCGGAGAAAAGTATTTGTCAGTAGTTAAGTATTCTTGAAAGGAATGATATTAATGGTGAAATTTATTAAATCGATAATAGAGGATATAGATTCCGTGTTTGACAGAGATCCTGCTGCAAGAAATAGGGTAGAAGTATTATTTTTGTATCCTCATATTAAAGCATTGATTGCATATAAAATCTCGCATCAACTATATTTGAAGAAAAGATATTTTTTAGCAAGGTTAATATCAAATATGGCAAGACACAGCTCAGGTATTGAAATTCATCCTGGAGCAACTATAGGAAAGGGTCTTTTTATAGACCATGGCATGGGAGTTGTTATAGGAGAAACTGCAGTTGTTGGAAATAATGTTACAATGTTTCATGGAGCAACATTAGGCGGTACCGGCAATGAAAAAGGAAAAAGACATCCTACTGTTGGCGACAATGTAGTAATCGGAGCGGCGGCCAAGGTTCTTGGGAATATATATATTGCTTCAGGCACAAGAGTTGGCGCTAATGCTGTTGTATTAAGGGATACTAATCCTAATTCAACTGTTATTGGTATTCCTGCAGAAGAGGTTAAAAAAGGAAGCAAGATTATCAGTTTATATGATTATGCTATTTAACCCCAAATTTAAAAAGAGACACAGATTGTAGATTGTGTCTCTTTTAGTTTACATAATTTTATTTATGTAAACCTATTATCTTATTCTTCGCTGTTTAGATTGTCAAAGTTAACTAATGACGGTTCTCCTTCTTCAATAATAATGTGTCCTGATTCATAAGGACCTCCGTCAATTGTAATATATACTTCTTGTACACCGTAGTACTGACCTAAGGTGTTGGTTAAACTTTGGAGTATCAAGCCTTCAAAACCAGCTCCTGCATTCATTTCTGTTACAAAATCTTTTGATAAATCAATATGGACGCTATTTTCTTCTTCATTATAAAACAAATCATTAACTTTTGTATTGGGACTAAAAATTTCATGAACAGACAGACCCTTAACTATTTTTTCTATAACATGTTCAGGTTCATCATTAGTGTTGAATTCTATTTGTACATCTATTGAATCAAGAGAACCATCTATATTAGGATAATATAAAGTTATTGTTTGTATCAAAGACTTATTCTTTTCAATAGCAGATAAAGTTGATGATACTTCATAACCTTCACCGGAGGCTATTGTTTTAACCAATCCTACATCCTTGGCATAGTAATTTATAGTCTTTCCCTGTTGACCTTCTATGGTGACTTCAATTGTTTCATAATTACCCATAGGAGTAACTACTTCTTTTGATATGTTGGTAATTGCAGCACTTGTATTTTCATCATAGTTCCAGGTCGTTCCTTCCTCTAGGGGACCTTTTAAAAGAATTTTGCCTCCATTGTATTCATTATTAATAAAATTTTGTCTAAAATATGTTTCACCTCTTGAATATAAAAGGGTTACTTGATCATCCTTTAATTCCATTACATTGACTGATTCTGTCCCACCGTTATTTGTGCGAGTTTGAATTCGATTATTTCCAGTATAATCTACAAATACTATATATGTAGCGTATTCATTTCCTTCGCCTTCATATGAATATTTTGTATTGTCCTCAATAGGATAGTAGTCTTCTATTTTTAATTCGTCAGGTACATTATTATTAGGTTCTTCGGGCAAGGGAGTTATATTATCACATCCTGCTACAATCAAAGCAGAAATCATTAAAATCATTAATAACTTTTTCATTTTAACCTCCTTTTTTACATTTTTGATTAATTTATTATACCCAAATAAACTGATATTAATTGCAATACAAACAAAAAAATAACCGTTCTACACGGTTATTAATTTACTTTTCGCAGTTTATTGTTATTTGTGTATGAATAATTATCAAGGCACTCCCAATGTCTTAAGGAATCAATCATGTATTCTGTAACATTCATATCATAAACATCATTTATTAACTTAGATGAAATAACTTCATCAGTTTTGCCGTATGCTGCAATTTTTCCATTGTCTAAAATCAGCATATTATTAGATAATTTAATTGCTAAATTTAAATCATGCAATACACCGATTACGGAATGACCCTCATTTTTTGACCAATCTTTCAAAAAGTCGATTAATTCTGTCTGATGTTTTAAATCCAAGTGGTTTGTTGGCTCATCAAGAAGAATTATGCTTGGCTCCTGAGCTAATGTCCTGGCTAAATAAACTCTTTGCAGCTGTCCTCCTGACAAAGTACTTATTTGCTTATGTTTTATATTCAAAAGGCCTACAGCCTTTAAACACTTATCAGTATATTCTCTGTCTCTAACAGAAGGTTCTTTGAAGGTTCTACCCTTCATATGAAGATATCTTCCAAGAATAACAGT
Organism: Sedimentibacter sp.; assembly: GCA_035270885.1. Classification (GTDB taxonomy): domain Bacteria; phylum Bacillota; class Clostridia; order Tissierellales; family Sedimentibacteraceae; genus Sedimentibacter. The sequence goes on from DATESJ010000247.1 coordinate 3,874, forward strand.
TTCGTAAATGCTGTAAGAAAAATAAACATTTGAAATTTGGCTCATAACAGCAATTTTCTTGGCAACTTGTTCTCTCTTCATTTTTCTTATATCAGTTCCGTCTATTTTTATAGTTCCTTCATGGGGTATGATTCCTGAAATAGCCTTAATAAGCGTTGTTTTTCCACAACCATTAGGCCCTATAATGCAAAGATTTTCACCTTCTTTAACACTTAAGGAAATATTATTTATTACATCTATTCCATTATAACCTGCAGATACATTTTGTAAAGTGAGCATTTATATCCCCTTTCTTCTTGAAAAATAAACATAAGCGAAAAATGGTGCACCTATCAATGCTGTAATTGCTCCTACAGGCAATTCAGAAGGTGATATGATTGTTCTTGCAACTAAGTCACAAAGAACCATAAATGAACCGCCAAAAACAAATGACATTGGAATTACTAGTTTATGTTTTGAACCAAATATCTTTCTTACCACATGGGGTGCAATTAAATCAATAAAGCCGATTACTCCTACAAATGATATAGCACTACCCGTAAG
>DATESJ010000248.1:0-5058 GCA_035270885.1 Sedimentibacter sp.
AATATATTGACAGGAAATTTAGAACCGGATTCCGGTGAAATTTATATATCAAAAGGTAAAAAGTTAGGCTATCTAAAACAAAATACTACTATTGAAAGCAATATGAGCATTATGGATGAAATGCTCACTATTTTTGATGATCTTATTAAGTTAGAGGAAAAATTGCATCTATTATCTCATGAAATTAGCAGTTTTACAGAGCATGACGACCCAGAAGAGCTTGAAAGTCTAATGAACACCTATTCGAATTTAAGCGAAAAATTTGTAGAAGCTGACGGTTACAGTTTTAAAAGTATTATTAAGGGTACTTTAAAAGGTCTTGGATTTTCGGAAGAAGAATTTAATAAGCCAATAAATATCCTAAGTGGTGGTCAGAAATCCAGAGTTATGCTTGCAAAACTTTTGCTTCAAAAAGCGGACATACTATTGTTAGATGAGCCTACCAACCATTTAGATATTGAAGCTATTTCATGGCTTGAAAAATATATAAAGGATTTTAAGGGTGCAGTTGTACTAATTTCTCACGATAGATATTTCCTTGATAACACTGTAAATAGAATATTCTTAGTGGAAAACAAATCTTTCAAAGCCTATAACGGCAATTATTCTGAATTTATGAAAAGAAGGAAAATCGAGCTTGAACAAGCTATGAAACAATATGATGAGTATGAAAAGGAAGTTGAAAGACAGGAAGAAATGATTCGACGCCTTCATGCTTACGGTAGCAAACGAAATATCAGGCAGGCTTTTAGCAGACAAAAAGCTTTGGACAAAATCAAAAAAATGGATAAACCTGACCTTGATAGCAGAAAAGTTCAATTAAGATTTACACCCAAAATCAAAAGTGGTCGAGATGTGTTAAGTGTCAATAATGTTTCCATGTCCTTTGAAAGTCAGCAAATATTTAAAAATGTAAATTTAAATATTTACAAGGGAGAAAAGGTTGGGATTATTGGACCTAACGGCATTGGAAAGTCAACACTTTTAAAAATAATCGCTCAAATAATTGAAAATTATGCAGGGGAAATTACCTTAGGTCATTATGTCCATATAGGATATTACGACCAGGAACAAACGAATTTAAATAGTGAAAACACAGTAATAGATGAAATTTGGGATGAAAATCCTAATTTAAACTATTATGAAATTAGAAAATTTCTTGCTCAATTTTTATTTAATGGCGACGATATGTATAAAATCATCGGCGATTTAAGCGGTGGTGAAAAAGGAAGACTTTCACTCCTAAAGCTTATGACATCTAATGCAAATTTTTTGCTGATGGATGAGCCTACAAATCACTTGGACATTGATTCCAAGGAAGTATTGGAAGATTCACTTATTAACTATGACGGAACTATATTAGTTGTTTCCCACGATAGATACTTTTTAAATAAGGTAGCTGATAAAATTCTTGATTTGTCAGAAGATGGGGTATTTGAATATCTTGGTAATTATGATTACTATGTTCAAAAAAAGGCTGAGCTAAATGAAAGAGATGATGAAGATACTTCAAGCAAAACTAAAACACAAATAAATGCTGAAAAGAAAAAGGAAAGAGAAATAATAAGAGATAGGCAACAACGGGAAAAAGATTTGAAAGAAATTGAAGAACAAATTGCTATGCATGAAAATGAAATCCATGAATTAGAAAAGGAATTATGTCAACCTTCGACATATAATGACAGATTTCTAATTATTAACCTAAATGAAAAATTAAACATTTATAAAGATGAGCTTCAAATTTTATATAGTCGATGGGAAGAAATTTTAGACAATTAAAAATCTTATCCACTATCTGTTTATTAGCTGTGTATAACTTTTCTGCTATATTACTTGTATCAACAACTTTATCCACAGCTGTTGATACTTTTTTAAACTTAAAATGTTTATTAATTTGCAAGTTGTAAATTTGGCATTGCATTTAAAGATGAGTTGTCGAATTCACTCTTTAAATATTTATAATATCCGGCACATCCAATCATGGCTGCATTATCAGTGCATAAAATTGGAGATGGCTTTACAAATAAATAATTATGTATATTACACTCTTCTTGAAGCCTTTCTCTTAGGCGACTATTTGATGCAACTCCTCCTGCTAAAGCAATAATATTTAAATTTTCCCGTTTTGCTGCCTTAATTGCTTTCATAACCAAGACATCAACTACTGCTTCCTGAAAGCTTGCAGCAACATCTTCCACCTTAATAATTTCATTCTTTTGCTTTGAATTATGAAGATAATTTAAAACTGATGATTTTAAACCACTGAAAGAAAAATCCAATGTTACATCATCTATTATTGCTCTTGGGAACTTTATAGCTTCTTTGTTTCCTAACTTTGCAGCTTTATCAATTAAAGGTCCTCCCGGATATCCAAGTCCTATGGCTCTTGCCACTTTGTCATAGGCTTCACCTGCAGCATCATCTCTTGTCATTCCTAATATTTCATATTTGCCATAATCTCTTACATGAACTAAGTGAGTATGACCACCCGAAACAACCATGCAAAGAAATGGTGGCTTAAGATCTTTATTCTCTATATAATTTGCATTTATATGTCCTTCAATATGATTAACCCCAATCAATGGCTTTTCCCATGCATAGGAAAGTCCCTTTGCAAAATTAATTCCAACCAAAAGAGCTCCTACTAAACCAGGTCCGTAGGTTACGGCAACGGCGTCTATATCTTTAGGCTCTACATTAGCATTAATCAATGCTTCAGCTACTACATCATTTATATTTTCAATATGCTTTCTTGAAGCAACCTCAGGTACCACACCACCAAATTCCTTATGAATTTCTATTTGGGATGATATGACATTTGATAAAACAGTTCTTCCGTTCTCAACAACAGCGGCAGCAGTTTCATCACAGGATGATTCTATAGAAAGTATCAAGACTTTATCCTTTATATTTTTCATGTTTTCCTCCGTATTTTCCTGAACTGATTATACTACTACTATTTTCATTATTCAAGAACAAAAACAGATCCTTCACTCCGTTCAGGATGACACATGTCATTCTGAACCGCAGGTGAAGAATCTCATCTTTTAAGTAGCCAGCGGGACTGTCCCCGTGGCTGGTTTAGTTTAGTGTAACTTTGCCTTTTTTGTTTGTTCTCCAAACATGAAGTCCTAATGCAAGACCTATAACTCCATATACCATGAATGTTCTGAAATATTCTCCCAATAAGGCATTGCCAAACAGTGACAATCCTATTTCAGGTGACATTATAAACATTGAGTTAAAGAGAAGCGTACCTATAATAGCATGCTTTACTCCTGCTTTTTGAGTGGAAGCTCCTCCAACTAATAATGCTGCAACAGAGAACATTCCTATTTGTGTATGAGCGCCATATGTGTTTAATGTACCCATATTTTGAAGATACATAACCTGTCCCCAACCAGCAAAAACAGTTGATAAAATTGTTGCTATAATTCTTGTTTTATCAACGTCGATACCGGAAACCTCAGCAATGTGCTGACTTTGTCCAACACTTCTGAAGTCCTGTCCAAGTTTAGTTTTTAGAATCAACTCGTTGAAAATACAAAGAGCCACTATTAACAATCCCGTAATTACCGGAACTTTTCTAACCATCATTAAACTATTATTTGTTGCAATAGCTATAAGACTGATTGCAATCATAACAACACTTAATACCATATTGATTAAAATCATTGTTTTGTTATATCTGTACAAAGCAGGGTTCTTCTTATTTCTTAGAATCTTCCAAACCTGCAAAAGCAGAATACAAGCAAACACTGCTAATATTGCCCACATAAATGGTATTTCCCAAATTTTATCCAAGGCGTATTTAAGACCGCCCTTATCAAGTTCAACAAGGTCAACAGTCATTCTCACACCTACACCATCAGGTTTAATCATAGGATGAGTAGCTGGAACTTTTATAATAACACCAACAACGAACAAGAATAAGAATTGATATATCCCATTGGCAAAAAAACCTACTATCAAGCTGGCGATCATTTCTTGCCCTCTTGTTTTGTTGTACAATGAACCAGTAAGATACCCAAAGAATACTGCAATTGGAATTACTATAAGCATTGTCAAAAGAAGTCCTAAAACTCCTCCAAATTCAAAATATCTTACAATAGCAATTGCAATTTGAGCAGCCATAGCACCAACTACAATACCGAAGTTAAGCCCAAGACCTGCTACAACAGGTATTATTAGCGATAACACTAAAAATGCATTCCTAAAAAATCTACTGGATAGTTCTGTTAGGAAAAAGTTCATGGATACGCCGTCTGAAACCAGGAAACCAAATATGGTAAAGGCCACAAATATCAATGAAACGATATTATCAGCAACCCAAGTTTTAGTTGTATTTAGTCTTTCGGATGAATTTAGTCTTTCTGATGAATTAATATTATTCATTATTTATCGCCTCCTTTAACCTGTGTCAAAGCATAAAGGATTATTCCATTTTGTATTATAACACGGAGTATTTCCGATAAATCGGTACCTTGAAACATTTGGTTTGCCACTGGAAGTGCAGTGGTAAAAAGGCCCTGATATATGATTACTCCTATTATTACGTGTGATACCTTTGCTCTTGCTGCTGTTGCTCCACCTATTAAAATAGCGGCAACAGCTGGAAAGGCCATGTTCAATGGAGCACTATAAAGCTGTGCATATCCGTATCCCTGAGAATAAACAATTATTCCTATTGCTCCCATAATTGTAGACAAAACATTTGCTTTAATTCTACTTTTGTCGATGTCAATTCCGGAAGACTTTGCAAACATTGGATTTATACCACCAGCTGATATTGCAATACCGGATTTTGTTCGAAAATAAACCCACACGATAAAACAACATAAGAAGAATAGTAAAAGCATTCCCGTTGGAATTATTATTCCTTTCTTACCACTGAGGCTTATAATCCCGTTTTCACCAAAAAGTGTAAAACTTAAAAAATTACTTAATATTCTATCTCCGCCGATTGCATCAAGCTGAATTGTTTCTCTTAAGCCGTTTCCTATAAACCATCCCATATTTCTACTTTGGAATGGTATCATAAGCCAAGGAAGACACATA
>DATESJ010000249.1:0-7712 GCA_035270885.1 Sedimentibacter sp.
GATTTAGTATCAAATTCACTTAACATTAGAAACGCTGCCTTACCCATCATAGAAGAAGTATGTAACAAAATTGAAGAGACGGTGCATGTAGCAATGCTTGACGGACTTGATATTGTTTGGGTAGAAAAGAAAGAATGCACCAAGTCGGTAAAGACTTCAACAAAAATAGGGTCAAGATTGCCTGCATATACAACTGCTGATGGCAAAATAATTTTGAGTTATCTAAGTGAAGATAAAATAAAAAGTTATTTACCAAAAAAAATTCCTAAATTTACTCAAAATACCACCACAGCTAAAGTTGAGTTCTTTAAAAGAATGGAAGAAATTAAAAGAGTGGGATATGCAATTGACAATGAAGAATTTGTTGAAGGAATAAAGTGTGTAGCAGCACCTATATTTGACCATAATGGCAATGTTAGATTTTCTTTAAGCACCACAGCACCAGCTTTTAGAATGAATGAAGAGAAAATTATGGAATTAGTTGTAATAGTTAAAGAAGCAGCAAATGAAATATCACGTAGAATTGGTTATAAAGAATAAATATGTAAAGACTATTAAGGATTGTTGAAAAGCAAATCCTTTTAAAAACAGTGTATTAGAGAACGCTGTTTGACAATGCTGAACAAAAACAACTTTTTTACTAAAAAAAGTGTTGACTATTACAAGCCAATTTGTTAATATTGTACCGAATTCGATTACAGTTATAAACAGCGCAAGCTGATTATATATAAATTAAAGATTTTATGGAGGAAAGTAATGAAAAAATTATTAGCAATAGTGTTGATCTTAGCAATATCTGTATTTGCTTTTGTGGGATGTACACAGGATCAACCAGAGGTTCCAGAAACACCAGTAGTTGAAGAACCAAAAGTAGAAGAACCTGTTGTTGAAGAACCAAAAGTAGAAGAACCATTAGCTGAAGGTGCTGTTAAAACAGGATTAGCAGTTGTGTCATCTATAGAAAAATCAAAAGATGCAGGTGAAAAAGACGGAACTGCACAGACAGATTCAGTAATTGTTGCAGTAACTGTTGACAAAGACGGAAAAATAGTGCAAACTGTAATAGATACAGCTCAAACTAAAATCGCATTTAGCGCAGAAGGTAAAGTTTTAACTGATTTAAGCACTGTATTCGCATCTAAGCAAGAACTTAAAGAAGAATACGGAATGCACAAAGCTTCAACTCTTGATAAAGAATGGTATGAACAAGCTAACGCTTTATCTGCATATATAGTAGGCAAAACTGTTGAAGAAGTTAAAGGTATTGCAGTTGATGAAACAGGAGTTCCAACTGAAGCTGACTTAGTTTCATCAGTAACTATAAAAATTAACCCTTATAAAGAAGCTATCGAAAAAGCTGTAGCAAATGCTCAGAACTTCGGAGCAGACGCATCTGATAAATTAGGATTGGGAGTTGTAACTACAGTTTCTAAATCAAAAGATGCAACAGCTGACGCTGAAGGAGTTGCTCAAGCTTATACAACATATACAGCAGCAACATTTGATGCAGATGGAAAAGTAACAAGCTCAATAATTGATGCTTCTCAAGCTAACGTGAATTTTGATGCAACAGGAAAGATCACTACTGATTTAACAGTTGCACCAGAAACTAAAGTTGAATTAGGCGAAGGCTATGGAATGAAAAAAGCTTCTGCAATCGGAAAAGAATGGTACGAACAAGCAGATGCATTTGCAGCTTATGTTGTAGGCAAAACTGTTGAAGAAATTAAAGGTATAGCTGTTGATGAAACTGGTCATGCTACTGCTGAAGATTTAGTATCATCTGTTACAGTTGGAATAGAAGACTTCCAAAGCAATTTAGAAAAAGCATTTAATAACGCACAATAAGAATCATCATTAGGAGGGGCAGTTAACTGCCCCTTTATTTTTAAGAGGTGCAAAGTTTTGAAAAAAGTTATTTCTGTAATATTGATAATTTTTATTTTAATGAGTTTTACAGCCTGTGGTGAAAAAGAGCCAATCCGATACGAGGCTGAATTTATGATGCTGTTTGATACTGTAACAAGAATAGTAGGTTTTGCAAACGACAAAAAAGAATTTACGGAATATGCTAATATTATTTATGACAATTTAAAGGAATACCATCAGCTTTATGACATTTATAATGATTATGAAGGTGTAAATAATATAAAAACTATCAATGATAATGCAGGCATAAAACCTGTAAAAGTTGATAAAAGAATAATTGACTTGATTAAATTTTCTATGAACTTATATGAGAAAACAAATGGCCAGACAAATATAGCTTTTGGTGCTGTATTACAAATTTGGCATGAATATAGAACTGAAGGAATAGAAGACCCTGTTAATGCAGCTCTTCCTTCAGAAGAAGAGTTAAGAAATGCAGCTATGCATACCAATATTGAAGATATAATTATTGATGATGAACTTTCTACTGTTTTTTTGAAAGATCCAATGATGAGTCTTGATGTTGGAGCAATAGCAAAGGGATATGCAACCGAAGAGGTAAGCAAAATAGTAAGAGATAGTGGAATGACTTCCGGATTATTATCAGTTGGTGGAAATATCAGAGCCATAAACAATAATATTATTACAAAGGAACCATGGAATGTTGGAGTTCAAGACCCTAATTCCCAACATGGAGAGTTTTTACAATTAGTAAAATTGGATGATAAATCATTGGTTACAAGTGGCAATTATGAAAGGTATTATACTGTAGATGGAGAAAAATACAATCATATAGTAGATCCTGATACCTTGTTTCCTTCAAGACACTTTGCTTCTGTATCTATAATTTGCGAAGATTCTGGAGTAGCGGATTCACTTTCAACAGCGGTTTTCAGCATGCCTTTTGAAGAAGGAATTGAACTTATAAATTCCATACCTGATACTGAGGCCATGTGGATTTTCAATGATGAAACAGTGAAATATAGCGATAATTTTGAAGCTCTTATAAAAAAATAGCAGCATAGTTTAGATTGACACAAATTGAATATTAATATAGAATAAATAAGCAATCTCAATGATTGCTTATTTTCATTTAATGAAGGGGTAGACTCCCATTTTGAATAGAGGTTTGTATGAAGAAGCTATCAGATGTAAAAATTGTTTATCCTCATAGCAAGGGGTTTTTAAAGTTTTTCTATATTTCAGCTGCTGCAACGATATTCAAGGTTGTTGCAGGTTTTTTGACGCCTCAAGTTATTAGATTTACTGTTGACTCAGTTATTGATGAAGTTCCTATGAACTACTCAAGACCCATAATGAATATGGTAGATGCTGTAGGCGGTATAGAATTTCTAAAGCAGAATTTATGGATATTTGCTCTTTTAATTTTAATTTTAGCTATTATTACAGCTGTAAGCGATTACGTTGGAAGAATTACCCTTGCAAAGGGAACAGAAGGAATAATAAAAAATATAAGAGATAAATTGTTCGAGCATATACAAAAGTTGCCATACAGCTGGCATATTAAGAATCAAACTGGAGATATAATTCAAAGATCAACATCAGATGTTGAAATAGTCCGTAATTTTATCAGTAGTCAATTAGTTGAAATGTTCAGAGTTGTTATGTTGGTTGTAATCTCTTTGATTTTAATGTTTTCTATGAATTTTAAGCTTACCATTGCAGTGCTCATATTTATACCAGTGGTGGTTTTATATTCAACTATATTTTACGGTATATTGTCGAAAAAATTTTTGGTTGCTGATGAAGCTGAAGGTGAACTTTTTACAACAATTCAGGAAAATTTAACAGGTGTCCGTGTGGTCAGAGCTTTTGGAAGAGAAAAATATGAAATAGAAAAATTCTCTGAAAGAAACATTAAATTCTCGGATTTGTGGGTTAAACTTGGATATCAGTTAGGCTACTACTGGGGAATAGGTGATTTGGTAACAGGAACCCTCCTTTTGGTTATTGTTGCTTATGGTACTAATTTTGCTGTTAAGGGTATAATTACATTAGGTGAATTTATTGCTTTTACTTCATATACAGTAATGATGGCATGGCCTCTTCGAAGTTTCGGAAGAATTTTAGGGGAGCTTAGCAAGACTAAAGTTTCTTTAAAAAGAATTTGTGAAATTTTAAGAGAAACTGAAGAATCTGATAATCTTGATTCTATAACACCAGATATCAACAAAGATATTGAATTTAATAATGTTACATTTAAATATGATGGTAAAATTCCCATTTTAAAAGATATAAGCTTTACAATAAAAGCGGGAAGCACCTTTGCTATATTGGGTGGTACTGGGTCTGGAAAAACAACACTTATGCATCTTCTTAACCGTCTCTACGATTTACCTGAAGATATGGGTAGCATCACTATAGGTGGAGTGGATATTAAAAATATTAAAAGAGAATATTTAAGAAAAAATATTGGAATGGTACTCCAAGAACCATTTTTGTTCTCTCGTACAATTAAAAACAATATTTCAATAGTAGATTCTGACGCTTCTATGGATGAAATTAAGGATGCTGCATCAATAGCCCGTGTTGATGAGTCAATCGAAGAATTTTCAAAAGGATATGACACCATTGTAGGAGAAAGGGGAGTTACATTGTCAGGAGGACAGAAACAACGGGTATCTATAGCCCGAATGCTTCTTCAAAAAACACCTATTATGGTCTTTGATGATTCCTTGTCTGCTGTAGATGCTGATACTGATGCTAAAATTCGCTCATCCCTCAAAAAAAGAAAAAGTGACTCCACAATTATTCTAATATCTCATCGCATTACTACTTTAATGGAGGCCGATACTATTTTAGTATTGGATAAGGGAGCAGTATCTGATATAGGGACCCATGAAGAATTAATAAACAGAGATGGAATTTATAAAGACATTTTTAATGTTCAGATGAACTTGTCGGAGGAAATCTAAAATATGAATTATTATGAGGAAGAAAGCAATAAATCGTTTAATATTAAACCTTGGTTAAAATTGGGGAAGTTTTTCAAACCATATATAAAAAACATTACTATCTTAATTGTATTTATGCTGATAACTGCTGTAATGGACCTATCTATTCCTTTGTTTCAGAAATATGCTGTTGATAACTTTATAATAAAAGATACTACTGAAGGTTTAAGCACTTTTATTGCTCTTTACGGGGCAGCTTTAATAACTATGGCTTTATCTGTAACTATATTTGTACGTATGGCTATAGTGGTTGAAATGCATATAGGTAAGGATTTGAGAAAGGATATATTTGAACACCTTCAAAACCTTTCATTATCATACTATAATACAACTCCTGTTGGCTACATAATGGCAAGAACTTTAAGCGATACAAATAAAATAGGAACAATGATTGCATGGGGGTTGGTAGATGTATTTTGGTCAGTTGCTTATGTTATAGGTGCTTTTATTGCAATGTTTTTGTTAAATGCAAAATTAGCACTTATAGTAATGTTTGTAATCCCCTTTATGGCCATAATAACTGTTTATTTTCAAAAGAAGCTTTTATTAACCAGTAGAAATTTAAGAAAAGTTAACTCTAAAATGACAGGTAGCTTCAATGAGGGCATATCAGGTGCCAGAACATCTAAAACCTTGGTAATTGAGGACAAGAACCTTAATGAATTTAAAGAAATAAGCATTGAAATGAAGTCTTCCTCCATTAAGCTGGCAAGATTAAATGCTCTTTATATTCCTATTATAGTGTTTTTTGGCTCAGTTTTAACAGCCTTGGTATTATCTAAAGGTAGTGAGTTAGCAATAGAACAAATTATTCAAATCGGAACACTTTCAGCCTTTCTTTCTTATGCAATAAATATATTTGAACCAGTTCAGCAATTGGCAAAAACATTTGCAGAAGTAATATCTTTGCAAGCTAATATTGAAAGGGTTACGGATTTATTGGAGAAGGAGCCATTAATAAAAGACAGTATTGATGTAGTTAAACTTTACGGAGATAATATAAATCCTAAAAAAGAAAATTGGGAAGAAATAGTTGGAGAAATTGAATTTAATAATGTTTCCTTTAAATACCCGGACGGTGATGAGGAAGTTTTAAAGAACTTCAATCTTTTTATTCCTGCAGGAACAAATGTAGCTATTGTAGGAGAAACCGGAGCGGGCAAAAGCACTCTTGTTAATCTTGCTTGCAGATTTTTTGAGCCCACGGAGGGTGAGGTGCTTATTGACGGCAAAGATTATAGGGAAAGATCTCAGCTTTGGCTTCATTCAAACATAGGTTATGTTTTGCAAAATCCTCATTTATTTTCAGGAACCATTAAAGAGAATATAAAATACGGCAATTTGGATGCAAGCGATGAAGAAATAATTGAAGCTGCGAGAATTGTTTCAGTAGATACTATAATTGACAAATTGGAAAAAGGATATGATAGTCAGGTAGGTGAAGGGGGAGACAGACTTTCTACCGGGGAAAAGCAGCTTATATCAATAGCCAGAGCCATATTGGCGAATCCTAAAATATTTATTTTGGATGAAGCTACATCTTCCATAGACACCCATACAGAAAGGCTCATCCAAAAAGGTATTGAGTATTTGCTAAAAGGCAGGACTTCTTTCATAATTGCCCACAGACTTTCAACTATTAAAAAAGCAGATATAATTTTGGTTGTTAATGATGGAAAAATAATTGAAAGAGGAAGGCATAAGGACTTAATTGCTAAAAAAGGCCACTATTATAATTTATATACGAAACAGTTTGAAGAGGAAAAGACTCTCGAAGTCTTAAAATAATAGGGGAGACATTCCTTCCTCAACCCAAATTATTACATTGACACAGGATTTGAATTATGTTATTATTTCTATGCTGTGCTAGACGGGGAGGTAGCGGTGCCCTGTACTTGCAATCCGCTGTAGCAAGGTGGAATTCCCTCTCTGAGGCTTACATTGTGAGGTCTGACTTTAATAAGTGGCGTTGATAACTTGGTCTTGCGCAACAAAAACCTATGAACCCTGCCAGGTCCGGAAGGAAGCAGCAGTAAGTAGATCCTTTTGTGTGACGTGAGGGTGCCGAGTTTGAGCAAACTATTAAAGTAGCGCTTGTGATGTATTGTCGAAGGAGGGTGCACAGCTTTAAATTTATCAATGAAAATTGAACAATGAACAATAATAAGATTCTTCACCTGCGGTGTACAAAAACAGATTGTCATTTAACCGGTGAGGATTTTTTTATGTCAAATATTCTTTTATAAAGATGCCTATTTATATTTATCTGTCATTTGAATAAACTTATATTCTGTACCTTTTAAAGGGTACAGAATGTTGTATAATGATATTAAATAAAAGTTAAATTAATATTATTGGAAGGTGAAAAAATGGATGATAAAAAAATCAAAGACATGGTATACACAGCCTTGTTTGCTGCTTTAGTCTGTGTTGCAACTTTTATTATAAAAGTCCCTTCACCGATAACAGGCGGATATACACATTTGGGAGACGGTTTTATATTTGTTGCAGTAATTTTGCTGGGTAAGAAAAATGGTGCCTGGGCAGGTTCTATAGGAGCAGCTTTAGCAGATATAATTGGAGGGTACAGTTTTTATGCATTGCCAACATTTATAATAAAAGGCCTCATGGCATTGATTATGGGGTCAATGATTGAAAAGCTTCCTTCTAAAATAAAGAACAAATGGATTGCGGGAGCAGTAATGGGTAGTCTATGGCAAGTATTAGCTTATTACCTGGTAGGATCTTTATTTGTAGGTAATTTTATAACAACTATAAGTGAAATTCCCGGCAACGTCATTCAATCAG
>DATESJ010000250.1:0-3813 GCA_035270885.1 Sedimentibacter sp.
ATAGTGATGAGAATATTGAAACAGTATCATTTAATGCAGTTGTAATAGAAAACAACGGAAATTCTATATTGGTAAATCCTGAGGAAGGTTCAACGGAACTTAATTCAAGTGATAAAATAGTAGTAAGAGTCCCTGTAGATAATGCTACATTGAAGGATTTATCAGAATTTACTGAAGGAAAAAAGGTTAAAATTACTTATGACGGAATGATTATGGAAAGCTATCCTGCGCAAATAAATGCTTATGATGTGGAAAAAATTGAATAATAGGTTCAATTAAAATGTTTAGTATTAACTCATAAGGCTGACAATGTTAGCCTTTGTTTTTGGAGTTGATAGTTCGTATGTTTTTTTGTCCCCAAAACTACTTTTGAATTGTTTATATAGTATAAGATATATCTTTTTATAAAGTGTAAATTAGAAATACAAATAAAATTACTTGACATCTTGGTCTAAACAATATAAACTAAGGGCAGTTTAAGAAATATAGACCAGGAGGGCGTTTTTATGAAGGAATATAGATTAACTGAAGCAGAATCGAAGTTAGCGGATATAATTTGGACAAATGAACCGGTTTCTTCACCGGAATTGGTGAAATTGTGCCAAGCAGAATTAAATTGGAAAAAATCTACTACTTATACAATGCTAAAAAAACTTGAAATAAAAAAGGTTTTTACAAATAATAATGGTATAGTTGCCTCTTTGCTTTCCAAAGAAGAATTATATGCGGAGCAAAGCAAGCAAATTGTTAAAGAAGTATTTGATGGCTCATTTCCAAGGTTTTTAGCTGCATTCACAAGAGATAAAAGGCTGAGTTCTACGGAAATAAGCGAGCTACAAAGGTTAATTGATGAGCATAAGGAGGAGTAGATATGGATAAATTATTTTTGCAGATAATTAATATGAGTATTACATCAAGTTATGTAATTTTGTTTGTAATCATAATTAGGTTATTTATTAAGAAACTTCCTAAAATATTTTCTTATGCACTTTGGTTTGTAGTATTGTTCAGACTAATTTCTCCAGTTTCATTTGAAGGAATTATAAGCTTAATTCCTGCAAGCACGGTTGTGCCTCAAGACATTGCATATATGCCAAAACCTGAAATTAACAGTGGCATAGTTGTAATCGACAATAGTATTAATAATATATTGCCCTCCGCAGCTCCTGCGGCAAGTGCCAATCCTATGCAAATTTGGTTAGCAATAGGAGAAGCTGTCTGGATTTTAGGTATTATTTTATTAATTATTTATAGCATTTTTACAACTGTCAAATTATATATTAAACTCCGAGGTTCAATACACATTACAGATAATATTTATGAGACGGATAAAATTAAAACACCTTTTGTTTTTGGAATAGTTAATCCAAAGATTTATCTTCCTGACCACCTTTCTGAAAGTGAAAGGTCTTATGTATTATTACATGAACGGACCCATATTAAACGATTAGATCACATTGTAAAATTAACTTTCTTTTTAGTTACATGTATTCACTGGTTTAATCCTCTTGCGTGGATTGCATTTTTCCTAATGGGAGAAGATATGGAGTTGTCCTGTGATGAAAGTGTAGTAAAACAAATGGGGAGTGATATAAAAAAGGAATATTCATCATCTCTTCTCTCCATGTCAACGGGCAGAAAAATTATAGGAGGAAGTCCCATAGCTTTTGGAGAAAACAATACCAAAGGTAGGATTAAAAATGTTCTGAATTACAAAAAGCCAAAGATTTGGGTTGCAGTTGTCTCGATTATCATTGTATTAGCTATTGGAATTGGGCTTATGTCAAATCCTAAAACTGTTACACTTAATAATACTGCAAACAACTTTTCATTGGAAAGCCTTGACAGAGTAACTTCCGCAACTCTTATCTCGGGAAACAGTGTTGTGAATTTGTCTACTGCAAAAGCCATGCAAATTGCAGGTTTTATAAAGGAGCTGAAGGTAAATAAAAAAGAAGTTTCTTTAGAACGAGGAGGCGGACGTGACAGTTCAAATCAAATACACATGGTATTTGAAGGCTTTGGGAATGATGGAACTTTATATGATATCTACTTTAATTTTAATGCTGACTTTACCGAAGTATGGGTGGATAATGGTGTAAAACCAAGCTTCTCATATAAAGTAAAGAAACCTAATGAAGTAAAGGTTCTTTTTGATAAGGAAGTAGCTGATGCTGTAGAAGAAATACCTGAAAATACAAATTATGAAAAATTAAGCGCATATTTGAAAGAAAAGTCTATAAATACTTTTTCTTTATATTATGAGCTTTTAGATTTTAAAATCTCTGATTATCAGGAAGAAATAGTGGATGGAAATGTAGAAGCTATATTTTCTTATACAATTGTACACAAAAATTATGATAGAGATCCGGATACTGTACAATACATTAAAGAAGCCAAAGAACGAGGCGACAAAAATTATCAAATATATTATGATGAATATTTGCAGCCACAAGATATGAATATTTATTTTAAAGCTGTTATTGATGAAAATGATACTATAACTCTATATACCAAAAACCCTGCAATAGAAAATGATGATTGGAGGGAAGTGGAAATGTCTGATTTTGTTATTGGAAAAATTACAGAAAAACATGAATCAGAAAAGAGAAACCGCAATGAACAAATAGATAATGACATAGCAGAATACATTTCCTATGATTATGAATACAGGTCAATATATATTGCTGGATTGAAAATCTTTGAAGAATTCACTACAGAAGAATTTGGCAATTCTAATGAAGGCAGTGCAAGAATAATTGATGATGAAAATGCTATGGAATTTTTTATAACTACAAGTACAGGGCTTGTACCTGCTGCCGGCTCAATTACCGGTCCAGAAGTTTATTTTAAAATGGATCTTGACACAAAGGAAATTGTTGAAAAAAAGCTTACACCAGCACCAAATTATGCAAAAGCAGCTGAACTTTATCCTGAACATATCAACCCTGATTCTATTCAGTATAGTGAAAAAAATATTGAACTTAGCAATGAACGCATAGTTGAAATTGGAGAGTATTTATTTGAATTTATTTTGGGAATTGAATCAGAATTAGATTACTTTATTTATGAAGATTAGCCATGAATGAGAAATATTTTACCTCAAAAAAGGGCGGGTTATTAAGTCCTTTAGCTTTTGGAGAAGGAAATGTAAAAAGCAGAATTAAAAACGTACTTAATTACAAGAAACCGTCTTTCTGGATTATGATATTGGCAGTTATTATTATTGTCTTTGTATTGATATCATTTGGAACAGATCCACAGAAAATAGGAGAGCAGTCTGAGACAGTGAACAATCAAAATCAAGGTATGGATTCAGAATTTAATGCTAATAATGACAACTATAAAAATGAAGCACTTGGTTTTTCTTTAAATTTCCCTAAGGAATGGGAAGACAAATACTCAATTGAGGAATCAGATAATTACATTTCTGTATTTGATAAGCAAATATACGACACTGGTCAAGGAGGACTCCTTTTTACAATAAACCGTACAATAGGGGAAATGATTGCACAGCAAGATATGAATATGGAACCAGTACCTACGAAAATTATATTGCAAGGTAATGGATATACTTATTTCTACCGCCTACCTACAGACGTAAATTATCCGGTAAATGATGAAAAATTAACCAAGCATTATCAAGAAATGAGTGAACAAATTGATTATGCAGTTCAAGGAATTTCATTATTGGGAGAACAAAAACCGATAGCAGCTAATAATGGTTTTAAAGTGGTAGGCTCAAGCTACTTTACTGTTGAAATACCAAGTGAATGGGATATAAAACAGTTAGAGTATTTACCTATTTGGGAC
>DATESJ010000251.1:0-12631 GCA_035270885.1 Sedimentibacter sp.
AATTACATAATCAATTTCTTCAAAGTCATTGAAATGACCTAAACTTATTCGTATGGTTCCTGCTTGGTATTCCTTACTTAGCTTTATGGCATCCAAAATCCTGTTATCTCTTGCTTTTGATGAGCAGGCTGAACCGGTAGACACATAAATATCCTTTCCTTCCAAATAATGAACCAATACTTCCCCAGGTACGTTTTTGAAGGATATATTGATTATATGTGGAGCTGTATCACTTGTGGAGGTGTTAATTCTTATATCATCAATTTCTTCCGTAAATTTTTCTATATATTGTTCTTTTAAGCTATAAAGCTTTTTTACTTCCTCATCAAAATTGTCATATATTAATTCACAGGCTTTACCAAAGCCTATAATACCTGCTGTGTTTTCAGTTCCTGAGCGAATGCCTCTCTCCTGCCCTCCTCCATACGTTATGGGGTTAATTTTTAGGCCTGAGCGAATAAACAGTCCCCCTACACCCTTAGGTCCATGGATTTTGTGACTGCTAAATGAAAGGGTATCAAGAGATAATTTTTTTACATCAATTTTGATTTTCCCTAAAGATTGTACTGCATCAACATGCAGTTTAGTATTTTTATTATTTGCTTTTATAATATTACTTATTTCAGCTAAGTCTTGTATTATGCCTATTTCATTATTCACATGCATTATTGATACTAATAGGGTGTTTTCATTAACAAATTCCTTGAGCTGAGCAGTATTTATTCTACCACATTCATCTGTATCAAGATAGTTAACTGTACATTTATCTTCAAATTGTTTAAAAACATTGTAGACGGAAGGATGCTCTATTTTACTTGTGATTATATTGTTATGTTTGCTTAAATTTGATAAGTGACCAAAGATTGCAATATTATTGCTTTCTGTTCCTCCTCCCGTAAAAAAAACTTCTTCTGATGCTGCACCTATTAATTTAGCAGCAGACTTTCTTGCTTCTTCTATTTTCTTTTCAACTTTTAAACCCATCCTGTGAATAGAAGAAGGATTCCCGTAATAATTTTCATTTACATCTATTATTTCTTTTAAAACTTCCGGTCTTACTTTTGTTGTTGCACTGTTATCCAAATAAACTACCATATGGTACCTCTCAATATATTGTAATCCTATGTTTCTTTCTTTTTAGGACGTCGAAATTTGTAAAAAAAGCTTGCATATTGTTTTTATGTTTGGTATAATAACCTTGGTTATCCCCCCCGATAACCAATATATTCCCAATACCCCTTTTATGCATATTAATGCTTCACAACAATGGCCCCGAGGCCATTTTTGTGTTTTAAGGTTTATTTTTCTATCTCTTTACCAACTTCTCCTAAATAAAGCTCTGACACCCTCTTAACAACCTTATTTTGCGAAGAATTGTACACTATGTCATCCATAGTCTTTATAGGTAATACATCATTTGATGTACCGGTTATAAAGGCACCATCAAAATCTTTAAGCTCATTAAAATTAATTATCCTTTTTTCAACAACAAATGTTTCTTGGCAAGCACTTATAACTTTACTTCTTGTAACACCCAAAAGAACCAATTCATCAGGTGATGTTATAACCTTATTATCTTTAACAAAAAAAACATTTGATCTGCTACCTTCGCTAACTGTATCGTCGTGATTTATTAATATTGCTTCGAAAGCATTATTTTCTTCCATAAGCCTTGCCACATTATCTTTTAAATCCTTTTGATATGATTTAATATTGGGGTTTGTTCTTTCCATTTTAACTGTAACTGTATGTATACCTTGCTCAAACTCTTCCTTTGATGGATAATAGCTTTTAATTAAGTAAAATAAGGTAACCGGCTGGTCTTTAAAATAATAAGAAACTCTTATATTTATATTTTTGAAAGAATTTTCTTTTATTAATAATTCTATTGAGCTTTTAAATTCATTGTAATTTAAGTTGCCCTTTGTTTGGCTTAATCGTATGCTTTCATTCATACGGTCAAAATGTTCCTTCAAAAAAATTGGCTTACCCTCAATAACCCTTATAACCTCATAAATTTTGGCAGATTCCTCATTTAAGTATAGCTCTGTTTCTTCTTTTGAAATTATTTTGTCGTTCATTACATTTTTATCGGATACTATATTTATCATTGTTACCTCCTAAGCATTAAACTAAGCTAATTCACTTGATTTTCACTTCTTCTACAGATTTAATTTTCTTGAAATGTCTCCAATGGTCAGGAAACAATTTTAAATATGTATATTGGCAAAGTCTTGAATCTATTAATAATACTGTACCTTTATCATTTTCTGTTCGAATTACTCTACCTGCCGATTGAAGTATTTTATTAAAACCCGGATACTTGTAAGCAAAATCATAACCAGAATTCATTTTATCATCGAAAAAGCCTTTAATTATATTTCTTTCAAAAGAAATTTGCGGTATCCCGGTACCTATTATAACTGCCCCTATTAATTTTTCAAGGGGTAAATCAATTCCTTCAGAAAAAATCCCTCCTACAACAGTGAACAAGACTACATTTCTTTCATTTATAAAGCTATTTATTATATCCTGCTGTTCTTCTTCGCTGATACCCTGATTCTGAAGAAGAATATTTGAAGTTGGATACAACGATTCATAGGTTGAATAAACTTTGTTCATAAAAAAATATGAAGGGAAAAATATCATGTAATTCCCTTTTTTTTCGGTTATTAGGGCATTGATATATTGGCATGCTTTTTCTATATTTAAATCTCTTTGGGTATACTTCATGGATATATCTGCTGTTATCATTAAGTTCAAATTTTCTATATCAAAAGGAGATTTTATTTTTAATATATAATCATCTTCATCTCCCCCTAAAATATATCTGAAATATTTTAAAGGTGTTAATGTGGCTGAAAAGAAAATTGATGATAAGGCGTTTTTTTCTATTTCCTTTAATACATTGGAAGTATCAATCAAAAATAATTTGACCATTGTTTTATCACCGGCTAAATCTGCATAATAGCAAAAATTATCATCGGCAATTTCTGATATTTTAATAAAAAATGAACTTTTAAAATATATATCTGTAAATTCATCAGGTGCCTTTTCATTTTTCAATTCACTAAAATATTTCTCAGCCTTAACAACAAATTTCCTAAGTGCATTTATTAAGTCATCAGGTGGTTTTTCTAATATTTTAGCTTCTTTTAAACTCTTTTTTATATCAATAAATTTTTTATTTATATTAAACAATTCTTTACTTAAGCTTTTTTCAGCTTTCATCATTTTATAAACTTCATAAAATTCTTCTTTGACTATGGCAGGAGAATACATATTTCTTGTTCTATCTTCAAGATTGTGGGCCTCATCTATAAGAAGTATATCCTTGTCCTTATTAAAAACATCTTCTCGCTGCAAGGCAACTCTTGGGTCGAAATAATAATTATAATCACAAATAACTATGTCTGACATATAAGCTAAATCAAGACTTAATTCGAAGGGGCATAATTCATGCTTTCTTCCAAGCTCCTCAATGAATTCTCTTGTATATAAACAATCATTTTTTATTGTTTCTCTTAGTGGAATATTTAATTTATCATAATAACCTTTTGCATAGGGACAATACTCTGGCTCGCATTTTGTTTCTTCCATAAAGCATATTTTTTCCTTAGCAGTAATAATAATTGTCCTTAGCTTAAGTCCTTTATCATGCATAATTTTAATAGTGTTGAATGCAATAGACTTTGTGGATGATTTGGCTGTAAGGTAAAAAATTTTAGAATTCTTTTCATACAAGGATTTTATAGCAGGAAATAAAACAGAAACAGTTTTCCCTACACCTGTAGGAGCCTGAGCAAAAAGTTTTTTTCCTGACTTAATAGTTTGATAGACACCAACAGAAAAATCTCTTTGTCCTTTACGATACTTATCAAAGGGAAATTTTAGTTCTTCTATTGTTTTATTTCTTTCTTTTCGAAGATTAATAATTGTTTCTGCCCAATCAATATATGTATCTAAGAGATTATAGAAAAATGTTTTTAATTCTTCTATAGTAAAGGTATGTTTTATTGTTTTAGTTTCTTTGGAGTCAATATTGTAATACCTTAGTTGCACATTAAGTTTTTCTGAATTGTTTAACAAGCCATACATATAGGCGTAGCATTTAGCCTGTGCCGTATGTGCAGAGTTGTATTCATCATCGATTAGATCTAAATTTGTATAGGTTGATTTAATTTCATCTATTGTTATTTCATCATTTTCATTTATTACACCATCAGCTCTACCTTCAATTACAAACATTATGTCATTAAGTACAGATTCATTTTTAAGATAAAATTCCTTATGATAATTATCTCCCATTTGAGACTGGAGAATTTTATGAGCCTTAATTCCTTCCATAGCTCTATCTACACTTAAGTTTTTAACATTTATATCTCCGCTTTTATAAACGAATTCAACTAATTCCCTGACTGAAAGCTTGATGTTGTCCATAATGACTCCCGTAAACAATTTTAATACTTCGCATAGTTCGCAGTACGCAGTACGCAGGGGACTAAAAAATAAACACCTGCAGTGTTTATTATATCAAATATTGTATAGTATTTAAATAATTATTTTATATATTGCACACATGTAACCGTATTTCCATCAACATTAAACTTGTCAACCAGTCCTTCTACCAACATTAAACCTCTTCCTGATTCTAAGAAATCAAATTCCCCGCAACTTTTTTGACTATAGCATATACCTTTGCCTTCGTCTGAAACTTCGATAATAATTCGTGACTTGTTAATATACATTTTTATATTTATCATTTTATTTAAGTCTTCACAATTACCGTGAATGACACCATTTATCATTAGTTCATATAGAATAAGTTTTGTATTAAAAAAAACACTTGGTTCGATTCTCTCTTTAATGTTTCGTAGAACCTCATCAACTAACTTTTTAACACATTTAATGTCGCTCTGGACTCTTCTTTCAACTACGTAATCCATATCCATTCCTCCCACTAATAATATACCCTGTTTTTATATGCCTAAACAGCCAAGTATATTAAAAATATAAGGGAAATTTATTGTTATGCAGAAATTTGTCAGTTTTTATTCAGCTAAAATACCCTCAAATAATTCCCATATTTCCTCTACCCCTAATTTAGATGAAGCTGAAAATGGAAAGATTAAATTGCTATCCTGTATTTGCAATGTTTTCTTAATAACATTTACACTTTTTATTCTTTGGGAGTTTGACAGTTTATCTGCTTTTGAAGCTATAACATATCCTGTAAATCCAAAGCTTTTTATCCACTCATACATTTGCACGTCATTCTTATTAGGCTCATGCCTGATATCTACCAACAAAATAACTTCTTTAAGTTGATGCCTAATATGTAGATATGTATCAATTATACCTGCCCATTTAGCTTGTTCAGTTTTTGATACTTTTGCATACCCGTAACCTGGAAGGTCCACAAAATCAAATTCATCATTTATGTTATAAAAATTTATAGTTTGTGTTTTCCCGGGCTGCGAACTGGTTCTTGCAAGATTTCTCCTGTTTAACAAAGCATTTATCATTGAAGATTTGCCTACATTAGATTTGCCTGCAAATGCTATTTCAGGAACTATAGTTTCCGGATATTGCTCTTTTTTTACTGCTGAAATTATTATTTCCGCTTTTTTGATAATCATATGTAATCCTTTCTTAAGAGGTATGGGGACACACCGTCCCCATATTTTATCTCAACGCTTCTTTCACCACATCATCAATTTTATCTGCATAAACAATTTCCATGGAGCGTATTATCTTTGGGTCTATTTTTGAAACATCTGCCTTGTTTTTAGAACAAAGTACAATCTTTTTAATGCCTGCTCTTTTAGCAGCTAACATCTTTTCCTTAAGTCCACCTATTGGAAGGACCCTTCCTGTAATTGTAATTTCGCCTGTCATGGCTACATCTTTTCTTACGGGTTGCTTTGTTAAAGCTGAAATTATTGCAGTTGCCATAGTTATTCCCGCTGAAGGACCATCCTTTGGAATTGCTCCTTCAGGAACATGCACATGAATGTCGGTTTCTTTGAATATTTTATAGTCTATATTAAAATTCTCCGCATTGGCTTTTATATAGCTTAAAGCTGCCATAGCCGATTCCTTCATTACATCTCCTAATTGTCCTGTAAGCTGAAGTTTTCCATCACCCTTCATTGTATTTACTTCAACAAAGAGAGTTTCTCCTCCTACCTGAGTCCAAGCAAGGCCTGTTACAACTCCCACCTGATCTGCTTCATATACAGAATCATAATCATATTTAGGTATGCCTAAATATTTTTTGATGTTAGAATTATTTATTGTAACGGATTTTTTGTTCTTCTCAACTATTTGGACAGCAGCTTTTCTAACTAATTTACCAATATTTCTTTCTAAGCTTCTAACTCCTGACTCCCTTGTGTATCTTTCGATTATTTCATTTATTGCATTTTCAGAAATTTTAACTTGTTTTTCTTTAAGTCCATGTTCGTTTAATTGTTTTTTAATTAAATATTTTTCTGCAATGTTCTTCTTTTCAACATCTGTGTATCCTGAAATTTCAATAACTTCCATTCTGTCCAAAAGTGGTCCAGGTATGGTTGATGTTGTATTTGCAGTTGTAATAAACATTACATTTTCTAAACTGAAAGGAGCTTCAATATAGTGGTCAGTAAAAGTTGAGTTTTGTTCCGGGTCAAGTGCTTCAAGAAGTGCTGAAGCAGGATCTCCCTTAAAATCACTGTTTAATTTATCTATTTCATCCAATAAAAATACTGGATTATTTACCTTAGACTTTGCTATGGATGATATTATTCTGCCCGGTATTGCACCAATATATGTCCTTCTGTGACCTCTTATTTCTGCTTCGTCTCTCACTCCGCCCAAAGAAATTCTCACATACTTTCTGTTCATTGCACGAGCGATAGATTTTGCTATAGAAGTTTTTCCTACACCAGGTGGTCCCACAAAGCATAGAATAGGTCCTTTCATATCTTTTTTGATATGTTTAACAGCTAAGTATTCTAATATTCTTTCCTTTACTTCTTCTAAACCGTAGTGGTCTTCGGAAAGTATGGTTCTTGCTTTTTTTAAATCAGTATTATCCTTTGATTTTTTATTCCATGGCAAATCTATCAGCCAGTCAACATATGTTCTTATAACTCCTGCATCTGGTGAAGAAGGAGAAATTTTAAGAAGCTTGTTAATTTCCTTTTCTGCTTTTTCCTTTACTTCCTTAGGCATTTTGGCTTCATCAATTTTTCGAAGATATTCATCTACTTCATAATCAGTTCCTTCATCTTCGCCTAATTCTTTCTGGATAGCTCTCATTTGTTCTTTTAAATAGTAATCTTTTTGAAACTCATTTACTTGTTTTTTTACAAGTTCACTTATTTCATTTTCTATTTGTAGTACCTTGATTTCTTTTGCCAACATTTTATTTATAGATTCAAGTCTTTCGTAGGGATCAAATATTTCTAATAGTGCTTGCTTTTGATCTATTTTCAAATAAATGTATGAAGCCACAACGTCTGCAAGTTTATCTGGATTCTTAATTTCCTTAAGAGATATTACTGCATCTGGAGCAATTTTGGCGTATATTGAAGAATACTCTTCAAAGTTATTTAAGGTAAGACGCACCATTGCCTCTAATTTGTCATCAGCAGGCAAATTGTCATCATAAACATATTCATCTAAAACAACTTCAAAGTAAGGGTCATTTTGGCTTATAGACGATATTTTTGCTCTGTTTATACCTTCAACCAAGACCCTTATATTGTCTCCGGGCATTTTAATCATTTGTTTAATTTTACAAATGACTCCAACTTCATAAAAATCATCTTCCTTTGGAGACTCCAAGTCTGCAACTTTTTGCACAGTCAAAAAAATGTCTGAATCTTCAAGCATAGCTTCTTCTAATGCATTGATTGACTTTTCTCTTCCTATATCAAAATGTATTACAGTATTGGGGAATATCCCGATACCCCTTATCGGAATCAAAGGTAGGTTTCTTCTTTCTATATTGTAATTATTAATCATACCTTCTCCTTGTAATAAAAGTTAAAACTGCCTGCTTAAGGCAGGCAGTTTATGAAGCATTTTCTTTTTTATCAGAAACAGGCTTCTTAGTTAAAACTAATTTAGGCTCACTGTTATTTACAATTGTATCTTTTGTAATAACACATCTTTTTATATCATTTCTTGAAGGAATTTCGTACATAACTTCTGTCATAGTAGATTCAAGAATTCCTCTTAGCCCTCTTGCGCCGGTGTTAATTTCCAATGCCTTCTTGGCAATTTCTTCAAGAGCTTCCTTCTCAACTTCCAATTCTACATTATCCATTTTAAATAATTCTTTATACTGTTTAATCAAAGCATTCTTTGGTTCGGTCAAAATTGATATTAAAGCTTTTTTATCTAATTTTTCTAAAGCAACAACTACTGGAACCCTACCAACAAATTCAGGAATCATTCCAAATTTCAGTAGGTCTTGAGACTGAACCTGCTTTAGAAGTTTATCTGTATCCATTGATGAATTTCCCGTAAGATCTGCTCCAAAACCAATACTTTTCTTACCTACTCTTTTTTGGATAATTTTTTCTATACCGTCAAAGGCACCTCCAAGTATAAACAATACATTGGTAGTATCTATTTGGATGAATTCCTGATGAGGATGTTTTCTGCCTCCCTGAGGTGGAACATTAGCAACAGTTCCTTCAAGAATTTTAAGAAGTGCCTGCTGTACTCCTTCACCACTTACATCCCTTGTAATTGACGGATTTTCTGAACGTCTTGATATTTTATCTATTTCATCAATGTATATTATACCCTTTTCGGCTCTATCTACATCAAAATCTGCTGCCTGCAATAATTTAAGCAAAATATTTTCTACATCTTCTCCAACATAACCTGCTTCTGTCAAAGATGTTGCATCAGCAATGGCAAATGGAACATTTAATAATCTTGCCAATGTTTGTGCTAAATATGTTTTTCCGCTTCCTGTAGGCCCCATTAAAAGTATGTTACTCTTTTGTATATCAATACCTTCATCTTTAGCTTTGTAATTAATTCTTTTGTAATGATTGTAAACAGCCACTGCCAAAGCTTTTTTCGCATTATCCTGCTGAATTACGTACTCGTCCAAATCGTCCTTTATTTCTTTTGGTTTTGGAAGTTCCGTAAAATCATAATCTTCAAATATATCTATTTCTTCGTCTACTATGTTATGGCACAACTCAATACATTCATCACATATATATACATCCGGACCAGCTATTAGTCTTCTAACCTGCTCCTGAGATTTACCACAAAACGAGCATTTAATTTGTTTATCATTTCCTTTAGCCATTAAAACACTCCTTATTTTCTTTTAGCTATAATATCATCTATTATGCCATAGGCTTTAGCATCCTCCGCTGTCATAAAGTTATCTCTGTCTGTATCTTGTTCAACCTTTGCTATTGGTTGACCTGTTTTTTCACTGATTATGCTGTTTAAAGTATCTCTTATCTTTATAATTCTATCAGCATGTATTTTTATGTCAGATGCCTGACCTCTCATCCCGCCAAGTGGCTGGTGAATCATTATTTCTGAATTAGGAAGAGCATATCTCTTTCCTTTTGCTCCTGACAACAATAAGAATGCTCCCATGCTTGCTGCCATTCCAACACATATAGTTGATACATCTGGCTTAATATACTGCATAGTGTCATAAATTGCCATACCTGCAGTTATGGAGCCGCCTGGGGAGTTAATATATAATTGAATGTCCTTGTCAGGATCTTCTGATTCTAAGAATAACATTTGTGCAACTATAACACTTGCTGTCGCATCATTAACTTCATCACTTAAAATTATAATTCTATCTTTTAAAAGTCTTGAATATATATCGTATGATCTTTCACCTCTACCGGTTTGTTCGATTACATATGGTACTAATGCCATCTTTATTCCTCCTATTTATTATATTTCTCTATACTCTAATTGTACTTAATTTCCTTAAAATAATCTTAAGTTATTCTTTATCTTGAGATTCTTCTTTAGATTCTTCTTCAGTAACTGTTTCTTCAGATTCAACAACTTCTGGAGCATCAACAAACACTGCATTTTCTACAAGCATATCAATAATTTTTCTTTTCTTAAGCGTTCCATCAATATAGCTTTTGCTTGATTGTATTAAACTTTCTTTAAATGCTTCAAGTCTGTCTTCTTCCACATTGTATGATTCTGCTACTTTGTTTACTTCTTCGTTAAATTCTTCATCAGAAACTAAGATATCTTCATTTTTAATTAATGCTTCTAAAACCAATTCTGCCTTAACATTAAATTCAGCTTGGCTTCTTGAACTTTCCTTGTACTGATTAACAAAATTATTTATTAAATCATCATATTCATTGCCACTGAATCCTTGTTGACGGAATTGTTGTTCGTATGTTCTTCCAAGATAGTCAATTTCTCTTTGGATTAAAACTTCTGGAATTTCTAAATTAGTATCATTTACTATTTTAGTTATTACATTGTTGTCATTTGATATTTTAACTTGGTCTAAAGCTTTTTGCTCTAATACTTTTCTTGTGTCAGCTTTAAGTTCTTCCAAGGTGTCAAATTCACTTACATCTTTAGCGAATTCATCATCCATTACAGGAAGTTCTTTAGTTTTTATTTCATGTATTTTAACATTGAAAACTGCATCTTTACCTTTTAAATCTTCTGATTGGTATTCTTCTGGGAATGTTACATTAATTGCAACTTCTTCACCTTTATTTTTACCTATTAATTGTTCTTCAAAACCAGGAATAAATGAATTTGAGCCTATTTCAAGTGATTGATTTTCAGCTGTACCACCTTCAAATTGCTCTTCTCCCACAAATCCTGCATAGTCAATAGTTAAGAAATCACCATTTTGAACTGGTCTGTCAGTTGCTTCAACTATTCTTGAATTCTTCTCCTGTACAGATTTCAATTCATTTTCCACATCTTCGTCTGTTACTTTCATTTCTGTTTTTACAACTTCTATACCTTTGTACTGTGGAAGTTCAACTTCCGGCATAACTTCAACTTCAGCTGTAATTACTATATCTTCGCCTTCTTCGAATTTCTCAATACTAATTTTAGGACTATCTATAACGTCTAATTTTAATTCTTCAACAGATTTTGGATATTCTTCTTGAACTGCAAAATCCAATGCATCATCATAAAAAATGCTCTTGCCATATTTTTTTTCGATAATATGTCTTGGAGCCTTACCTTTTCTGAAACCCTGAATATTTATATTATTCTTAGCTTTTAAATAAGCTTTATTCACAGCCTTCTCAAATTCTTCTTGTGATACTGTAAACTCCAATGAAACTATGTTCTTTTCTTTTTTAAGTAATTTTGTACTCATTTTGCCCTCCGTATATTCTTAATTATTGTATGTAAAATGTCAATATTGTTTCATTTATTGAATTTCATAATTAACCACTATATTATAACACAATACATTTCAAAAGCAATATTTTATTAATTATTTTTGTATCATTTTTGTATCATATTCTTTACCTTAATAATAGTATATCATCTTTTGTTAAACTGATAAAGACTGCATTTCATTATAAAGTTATTACTGTTCAAAAAAATTTGGGTTTTATTTTTGACAAATGTCATGCCTGCCTTTTTCATAACTCTACCTGATGCTTCATTTCGAACATCATGAAAAGCACATACTGTTTCAAAACCTTCACTATTAGTTAAATAGTTAAGAACACAAATTAATACTTCTGTTGCAATACCTTTATTCCACAGTTTTTTTGCTATTGTATATCCTATTTCACAATACTTTTTTCTTTTTTTGATATTTGATACAGTAATTGAACCTATTACTTCTTCATTATCCTTATCTAGAATAGCCCAATGATAATAGTTGTCTTTTTTGTATGAGTCTATCCATTCACTTAAATATTCCTTTGTTACTTCTATAGATGAGTGAACTCTCCAAGCATTATATTTAGCGGAATCTTTATCACTTAACCAATTAATATAAATATCATGTGCATCTGTCATATTAAATTTTCTAAGTATAAATCTGTCAGTTTCTAACACTAATGTTCCACTATGCTTCATCACTTGCAAACATCCTCCACTTCACTTTGTTTATATTATAACTTTTATAAATCAATTTGCATAGTTTTATTTATTTGCCCCATACATTCGCATAAATTGGGAATGGGTTAAGGTATCTTTTATATTGAATTATACCACTAAAAATTGTATAATAAACATATTAATTTCAGGGAGGACTTATGAGCGATAATGTAGAAATTATTATAGATAATTATAGCGATGCAGTAAAGACAAATACTGAAGTAAGAGATAAAAAATTCATACCAACAATTGAATCAGTCCTTAAAAAGAAGAAAATACAAATGCCACAGGAAATTTATTCTGCCAGTGGTATTAATATTTTTGGTAAAAGATTAAAATCATTAATATTTACAACAGATTTGGCAATTATAAAAAATCATAATGCTGATGGTGTTATAGCAGTTTATCCTTTTACACCACAAATAGCAATTAATCAGGCAATTATAGAATTATCTTCATCACCTGTATTTGTAGGTGTAGGAGGAGGTTTGACAACTGGACAAAGGTCTATAGATATTGCTCTAAATGCTGAATT
>DATESJ010000252.1:0-3395 GCA_035270885.1 Sedimentibacter sp.
TGAATTAATGAAAGTCATATCTGAAAATTCCAATACAATTGTGGATGATTATAAAATTAAATTTGAAAATAGAATAAAAGAGTTGTTGGGAAGTTCCCATGAGCTTGATGAAAATAGACTTTACACAGAAATTGTAATTTATGCAGATAAAAGTGATATAAACGAAGAAATTGTAAGGTTTAATTCTCATATGGTTCAATTGAAAGATGCTTTGGAAAGTGGCGGACAAGTTGGAAGAAAATTAGATTTTATATTGCAAGAAACTAACAGAGAAATTAATACCATTGGTTCTAAAATAGGAAATTTAGATATTATACAAATTGTAATTGAAATAAAGAACCTCTTGGAGAAAATTAGGGAACAAATACAGAATATTGAATAGGAGATAAACATGTCAAATACTATAAATATAGGCTTTGGTAATATAGCGTTATCAGACAGAATAGTGGCAATTGTAAGTCCTGACTCAGCACCAATAAAACGTGTTATTCAGGAAACCCGTGAAAAGGGTAAGCTTATAGATGCAACTTATGGCAGAAAAACCAGAGCTGTAATTATAACTGACTGCGATTATATAATTTTATCAGCGATTCAACCGGAAACAATGGCACAAAGGTTTGAGAACAACAACCATAATATCAAGTAGAGGTGAGCAATGGACGAAGGATTATTAGTTGTAATATCAGGCCCTTCAGGCGCTGGGAAAGGTACTATATGCAAACAACTTTTAATGGAATTGGGTTATTTAAAAGTTTCTGTCTCAGCTACAACTCGTAAGCCAAGAGAAGGTGAAGCAGAAGGTATTAGCTATTATTTTATTGATGAAGAAGAATTTATCAATAGAATAAATAATGATGAATTTCTTGAATATGCAAAAGTTTATGGCAATTATTATGGAACTCCCAAAAAAGAAGTGTTTAAGCAATTGAAAGCAGGGAATGATATAATCTTAGAGATAGACATTCAGGGTGCATTGCAGGTTAAAAAGAACTATCCAAGGGGAGTGTTCATATTTATTCTACCTCCTTCACTTACAGAACTGAAAAATAGAATTGAAGGAAGAGGCACCGATTCAAAGGACGTGATTTTACGGAGAATGGAATGTGCTTATGATGAATTAGACTATGCTTTCGAATATGATTATGTTGTTTTAAACGATCAAGTTCACATAGCAACAGAAAAAATTAAACATATAATATTGGCTGAAAAAAACAGAGCAATTAGGAAAAAAGAAATTATCAGTAAAATTAGGGAGAAATGAAATGAAAAAAATATCAATAGATGAATTAAATGGAATGGTTGACAGCAGCTATTCATTGGTAACAATAATTTCAAAGAGAGCAAGACAAATAATTGATGGCTCAGAATCATTAATAAAAACAGATACTATAAAACCTGTTAGTATAGCCATTGAAGAATTTTATGATGGTGAATATGAAGCTATATATGATTATGACAATTACAAAAAAACACTAATAGATGAAGAAAAGAATGTCTTAGCTGATGAAACAGAAAATGTTGAAGAAACTACAGCACAAGAAGAATAGTCAAATAATCAGTCAAACGACTGATTATTTAATTTATTGGAGGTATGGGGACACACTAAACAAGGTATGGGGACACACCTTCATGGTAAGTAATTCGTTGAGGTCAGCCCATGAAGGAATGTCCCCGAACTTTAGTCTTTGTAGATAAGAGGAATGTCCCCAAATATTAGATGGAGTAAATATGTATAACACTTTTGTACAGGTAATACTAAATAACAATTCTAAAAGCACAGATCAAATTTACACATACGGAGTGCCCCAATCATTAGATAAGTTCGCAGAAGAAGGCAAAAGAGTTAGTGTTAATTTTGGTAGAGGAAAAAATATTATTGACGCATTAATAGTTTCAATTACTTCAACCTGTGATTACCCTATGGAAAAAATCAAGCCTATTATTGAAATATTAGACGAAAAACCTATAGTATCAAAAGAGATGATAAAAATCATTTTTTGGATAAGAGAAAGATATATATGTAAATATTCTGATGCTATGAGACTAATGATACCTTCTGAGACACAAAGTGTTTACGAAAAGCATGTTTTTCTTAAAGAAAACAAGGAAATTTCAGAGTACAACATAAACAAAACTCCCAATCAGTTAAAAGTTATAGAATATCTTAAAAACCATCAATCAGTAAATATAACAAAGTTAACAGAACAACTTAATATTTCAAAAGCAGTTATAAATAATCTAATAAAAAAGGATATCCTATCAGAAAAATTAGTGTTAGATTATACTAATCAAAAAGAATATCAATTAAGAGATGAATTTAGCTTAAATGAAGAGCAAAGAAATGCCTGTGATACAATACTTAATTCAGAAAAAAAAGCATTCTTATTACATGGAGTAACAGGTAGTGGAAAAACTGAAGTGTACATGAATATAATTGAAGAATATATAAAAATGAATAAACAATCAATTATGCTTGTTCCGGAAATTGCCCTTACAGCTCAGACTATTGATAGATTTGAAAGAAGATTTGGAAATAAAATAGCTGTATTTCATTCTAAACTAAGTAAAAAAGATAAATATATACAATGGTTAAGAGTATACAACAAAGAGGCAGACATAGTAATAGGAGCCCGTTCTGCCATATTTGCTCCTATTAGTGAGTTAGGTGCAATTGTAATTGATGAAGAGCATGAGGATAGTTACATATCATCTACAGCTCCAAAGTATGACACCATAGAAGTGGCAATAAAAATGGCATATATGATGGGAGGCAAGGTGATTTTAGGCTCTGCCACACCATCACTAAATTCTTACCACATGGCAATTAAGGGTCAAGTAGAATTGATTGAAATGAAAAAAAGGGTTAAGGATGCAAAGATGCCTGATATGAAAATTATAGATATGTCAGGTGAGCTTGACAAAGGAAACAACACCATTATCAGTGAGGACTTGTATGAAAGTATCAAAAATTCTCTGAAGAAAAAAGAGCAGGTAATACTATTTTTAAATAAAAGAGGATATTCGGGCTTCGTATCCTGCAAAAAATGCGGTCATGTTGTAAGGTGCCAGCGGTGTGATGTTTCTATGACTTATCATATAAAGGGAAATATGATGAAATGTCACTACTGTGGAAGAACAAGTAAAATGATTTATACATGCCCAAAATGTGGCAGTGATAAAATAGAACAGTTTAGTGCAGGAACACAACATGTTGAAAAATTGGTTAATAAATTGTTTCCCCAAGCACATGTTGAAAGAATGGACATGGATTCAATGACCGATAGAGACAGTTATGAAAATATATATAATGATTTTAAAAACAGGGAAATTGATATATTAATAGGTACCCAGATGCTTGCCAAGGGATTTGACTTCCCGGAAGTAACTACAGTAGG
>DATESJ010000253.1:0-3120 GCA_035270885.1 Sedimentibacter sp.
CATTTTTAATGTAGACAAGCCTGCCTTTTGTCTTTCAACATTTACAAGTTCTACTACTTTTTGTTCATATGTTAAATTAGACGAAGAAACTGTTGTATCATTTTTTTCTATTGGTGCTGCTGGTTTTTCAACCGGTGTTGGCGCTGGTGTAGCAGGAGCCGGTGCCGGTGTAGCTGGTTTTTCAACTGGAGCTGCCGGTTTCTGAACCTGTGTTACTGGTTTTTCAGCTGGTGTATATTGTTTTAATACCGTTTTCCAATCAACTGAATTTAAGTTTATTTCTTTTCCATTAACTCTAACTTTGTACTGATTTTTTACATTGGCGTATTTGCCTGTGTAATTTTTAAACAAATTATTGTAGTTTACTGTTGTACAATTTGTTGTTGCAGCAAAAGCTGATGTTGATGATAATGCTAATAATGCTGTTAATGTTAATGCTATAACTCTCTTTTTCATTGTGTACTCCTATTTAGTCTTTAGATTTTTTGGGGATCAGGTAGGACCTAATCCTTTGAAACTTTAGAACTTGTTAATGAGTTTTTCGTCATGCAAGAATTATAGCACTCAAAATCAATTAAAAAAACACACAATAACTTCTTGAATTACCAGATGTGACAAGTATATTACACTATTTTGCAAACTAAGGAAATGAATACAAATTTATTACAGATTAATAGTATTTATTCAAAAACACTTAAGAAAGGTTTAATTTCTTATGCATATTATGTAAAATATGTTTATTATTAACACAACAATTTCTTGACAATATTTAAAATTTATATTATCATTCCATTATACTTTATCATAACTGTGAAGGAATTTAAGTAACATTTTGGTTACAATCTTAGAGAGTGAATCGGTTGGTGAAAGATTCACAGCACAAAGTGTGAAATACTACTCCGGAGTTCTGTGTGAAAGCACAGCGGTTTATCTGATCGTTAATTCAGAAAGAGGCAACAACAAATTAAGGTGGTACCACGGGTTATCTCGTCCTTTCAGGATGAGATAGCCCTTTTTATTCCCCTACGATTTAAATATTAAGAAAATATAATTGATAATAAAGTATATGGAGGTATCAAAATGGAAAAGAGAAATGTTTTTGATGTATTAAAAGAAAGAGGATACATTGAGCAATGTACTCATGAAGAAGAAATTAGAGAATTATTAGAAAAAGAATCAGTTACATTTTATATAGGATTTGACCCTACGGCAGACAGCTTGCATATTGGTCACTATATACAAATAATGGTTATGTCAATAATGCAGCAGTATGGACATAAACCTATAGCATTGCTTGGTGATGGAACTACCATGATAGGGGATCCAAGTGATAGAACAGGAATGCGCTCAATTATGACATTTGAAACAATAACTCAAAATGCTGAAAACTTTAAAAAGGTATTTGAAAAATTCTTGGATTTTTCAGATGGAAAAGCATTTATGCCAAGAAATTCTGAATGGCTTTTACCATTGAATTATTTAGAATTCATGAGAGAAGTTGGAGTGCATTTTTCAGTAAACAGAATGCTTTCGGCAGATTGCTACAAGAATAGAATGGAACAAGGTCTTACTTTCTTTGAATTTGGTTATATGTTGATGCAATCTTATGATTTCTATGTTTTGAACCAGAAGTATGGTTGCAAAATGCAGTTTGGTGGTAATGATCAGTGGTCAAATATTTTAGGCGGAATTGAACTTACCAGAAAAAAATCTGGCGAACAAGTATATGGAATGACATTTGCCCTTTTAACAAACAGCGAAGGCAAAAAAATGGGTAAAACTGAAAAGGGAGCATTGTGGCTTGACAGAAACAAAACCACTCCTTATGAATTCTATCAGTATTGGAGAAATATTGATGATGCAGACGTTGAAAAGTGCTTATCTCTTCTTACCTTTTTACCAATGGATGAAGTAAGAAGATTGGGAGCACTAAAAGATGCTGAAATCAATAAGGCAAAAGAAATACTTGCTTTTGAAGTTACTAAACTTATCCATACAGAAGAAGATGCAATAAAGGCACAAGAAGCAGCCAGAGCATTATTTGGAGGCGGAGCTGATTCAGAAAACATACCTACAACAGAATTAGCAAAAGCAGAGCTTGGTGAAGGAATGACTGTTATAGACCTTATGTCAAAAGCGGGATTGATAAAAACAAAAAGCGAAGGTAGAAGACTTATTGAACAATCAGGAGTAACTGTAAATGATGTTATAATAAATAATGTAGGTGCAACAGTTACTGAAAAAGATTTTGAAGATGAAAAACTAATGATTAAAAAAGGTAAAAAAGTATATCATAGAATTAAATTAGTATAATCAAAAATTGGGGACAGTTCTTTTAATTGATATTTATTGTCAATTAAAAAACTGTCCTTAAAATTTGTAAATAATTATTAATACTTTAAGGAAAATATGGTAAAATACTTATATATTAGAATAAAGGAGTGATTATGTGTTAAACAAGCAATTGATAGAAGATACTCTTACGGCTGCTTTATCTACTGGCGGTGATTTCGCTGAAGTTTTCGTAGAAGATCGAACAAATAACGGAATTGTTATGATTGGCGGTAAGGTTGAAAGCACAATGTCAGGAAGAGATTATGGTGTGGGTATCCGTATATTCAAAGGATTTAACAGTATTTATGCATATACAAACAAATCCGACAGAGACTCTTTAATAGATACGGCAAAAAAGGCAGCAGCAGCTCTTGAAGGAAACAATATTGACCTTACAATAAATCTGTCAAAATCAGATGTTAAAAACATAAATAACATTCGAATAGATCCATCTACAGTTGAAAAAACAAAAAAGGTTCAAGTGATGAAAAGAGCATATGAAACAGCTTTTAATTATGATGAACTGATTACACAGGTTACAGTAAGTTACACAGATTATATGCAAAATATTATGGTGGCTAATTCGGAAGGTTTGTGGAAAGAAGATACAAGAGTTCGTGCAAGACTTGGGATTTCATCAATAGCAAGTAAAAATGGAGAAATGCAATCAGGATTTTTCGGCCCGGGAGCAAGTAAGGGCTATGAATTTTTTGAGAATCTAGATGTTGATTATTATGCCAAGGAAGCATCAAGAATTGCAGTAACAATGGTAAATGCTAAATATAG
>DATESJ010000254.1:0-3689 GCA_035270885.1 Sedimentibacter sp.
AGCTTTTATTTAGTAAAATACACATCCTTAAAATCATAAAAGTCTATTGGGAATATTTCCATTCCTTCAACATTTTTCTGCAATGCCAGCATTGTGTGTGGAGTTTGTAAATAAATTGCTGGAAGCTTATTTGCTAAAATAACCTGTATCTCTTTATAAATTTCTTTTCTCTTACTTTCATCTAATTCATGGAGAGCATTTTCCAAAAGTTCATCTACTTCACCTGTAGTTAAGCTTATATAATCATTGCTGTCTGATTTATATCTTGATAAAAATGCATATGAATCAAGTCTTCCTGTATGTCCAACAACAGTGGAATCAAAATTCTTTGCTCCATATACATCATTTAACCAAGTTCCCCATTCAATAAGTTGGATATTTACATTTATGCCTATTTTACCTAATTGGTCAGCTATTACCTGCCCAGCATCAACGTGCAACTGATAGTTTTTAGGAAGCGACATATTAATTGTAAATCCATTTTCATATCCTGCTTCCTTCAAAAGCTCCTTAGCCTTTTCAGGATTATATTCTATAACATTATTTGCATCATAATAATCAGGTGATGTTGGTGGCAAGTGAGAACCTATTTTAGCACCATATCCAAACATTGATGCTTCAATAACCTCATCCTTATTAATTGCCATTGCCATTGCCTGTCTTACTTTTTCATTAGAAAGATACTCATTTTTCGTATTAAGAGACATTATTTGTACAGCATTCATAGGCTCTGAGATTACTTTATAATCTTCATTCCCTTCAACCATTGTTACCTGATCCCCTGTTAAAGGAATAATATCAAGGTCACCAACTTGGAAACCAGCCATCATGCTTGTAGCATCAGGTATTAAAACCATCTTAACAGTTTGTAATTTTATATCATCACCGTAATAATTATCATTTTTTTGTAAAATCAAATGTTGCTGTGGAACCCATTCCTGTAAAGTGAATGCTCCTGTTCCAACAGGTTTTGTTTTTAAATTTGCAACATCTTCTTCAGGTACAACAGCCGCCCAGGGATAAACAAAACTTTTCAAAAGCTCTACATCCAATTCAGCAGTTGTAAATTTTATATTATTGTTATCCAAAACTTCAATTTCGACTATGTTTTCATAGTCTCTTGCTCTTGGACTTTCAGCATCCTTCAGTCTATTAAAGGAATACTCAACATCTTTAGCTGTCATCTGTCTTCCATTATGAAAATAAACATCATCTCTTAATGTAAATGTAATTTCCATTCCGTCATCAGAAATAACCCATTCCTTGGCAAGTCTGGGCTCAGTCCCCCATTGTGGTGTAACGCCTACAAGGGTATCATATATGTTGTTTGTTACAGTAAATGTGGAAGCAGCAGCAGTTCTGTGGGGGTCAAGACCTTCTGGCTCTGTTGTGTAGCCCATGATTAAATCAGTCTTAACATCTGTTGCATCTGGTATATTTTCTTGATTTGCACATGCTGAAACCAGCATCACAATTAATAGCATTACAAAAATTTTCTTGTAGTTTCTCATTTCTTTCATCCTTTCAGTTAATAAAATTTTGTAAAAATATCTTTTACTGAAAACCATAATAATAATACTCTCTTTTTTCAATCATTATAATCAAATCTTACGTATCTGTAATAATTTTCGAAAAACATATTATTATATTTCTTAAGGGATTCATTCCCTAATCCCTCACTCTTATTTAACATACTTTCCTTGAAATGTCAATAGAATATTTGTTGGAAAATTTAAGTGTTTGGGGGGTAGATTTGAAGAAAGGTCCCCAAATTATTCATAAAATGAATAATTTGTTCGTTGAAAAATTAGGCAAGTAATGTTATTATTAATTAAATAAAAATTGAGGTGAAATATGTACGAAACCCGTCAACAAATGCGAAAACAAATGCGAGAGCACAGATTTTTTTATCACTTTATATTGGCAATAGGTATTTTTGTGTTTTCTCAAGGTTGCTCATTAATGCCAAAAAACGCAAGTTATGCAGCAACTGCAGTAATTTTAGGAATTATAATGCATAATGCAAGTGTTGGGAAAGTATTTGAAAGAATTTTTAAAATTTCTTTTCAACAAAATACGCAAGTTGCAATGATTATATCTTTGCTTTTAATTGCTATCATAAGTTATTTTGTAAATTTTGGATTTGCATTTTTCTTATTGTTAGATTTAGCTGCGATTATTTTATTTGTGTCATTATCAATAATTCTTTCAAAACTAAAAAATAGACAGGAGTAAAAAATGCTTAAAAGATTTATATCATATTACAAACCGGTAAAAAAGATATTTATTACCGATATGATTTGTGCCTTTGTAGTGGCTGTATGTGATTTGTTTTACCCTATGATAACAAGAAACATCATCAATACATACGTTCCAAATCAAGAATTTCAGCTTATGATTACATGGCTACTTGTCTTAGGTTTCATATATATTCTTAAAGTAGGACTTAATTATTACATTACATATTACGGTCATATTATGGGCGTAACAATGCAGGCAAATATGCGAAAAGATATATTTGAACATCTACAGGATCTTCCTTTCGTATTTTTTGACGAAAATAAAACTGGAAGTCTCTCATCAAGAATTATAAATGATTTAATGGACATTTCAGAACTTGCTCATCATGGACCGGAGGATTTGTTCATATCTATAGTAATGCTTGTTGGTTCCTTTATACTATTAAGCACAATAAATTTACCTTTAGCGCTTATTGTATTTTCAATTATTCCACTTTTGGTATTTGTGGCAATGAAGCTTAGAATCAGAATGGCCGATACTTTTATGGAAACAAGAGTTACAATAGGTGAAGTTAATGCAACCATTGAAAATAGCATATCAGGTATAAGAGTTTCTAAAGCTTTCAGCAACAAAGAAAAAGAAATTGAAAAATTCAATAAAAATAACAGCAAATTTCAAGCAGCAAGAAAAAAAGCCTACAAGGTAATGGCAGAGTTTCACGTTGGCTCTTCATTTATCATCGACTTTTTAAATATATTAGTTTTAAGTGCTGGGGCTATATTCTTTTTTAATGGCTGGATTAATTTTGGAGACTTTGCTGCTTTTCTATTGTATATAAGTAATTTTTTAAACCCAATAAGAAAGTTAATAAACTTTGTTGAACAGTATCAATCAGGAAGCTCAGGATTTAAACGATTTATTGAAATAATGGATAAAGAAATAGAAATAGATGAACCTGGCGTAGAAGATATAAATGACATAAAAGGTCAAATTAAATTCGATGATGTAACATTTGCTTATGATGATAATACTGAAATATTAAAAGATATATCATTTAATATTCACGCAGGCAAAACCGTAGCTTTTGTAGGACCTTCAGGAGGAGGCAAAACAACCCTATGTCACTTAATACCACGTTTTTATGAAATAGAAGACGGAAGCATTTCTATCGATAACATAGATGTAAGAAAATTTACACGCAGGTCTCTTAGAAAAAACATAGGAATTGTTCAGCAGGATGTATTCCTGTTTACAGGAACAGTTTTTGAAAATATTCAATGCGGAAGATTTGACGCCACAGAAGAAGAAGTATATGAAGCTGCTAAAAATGCCAATATACATGATTTCATAATATCATTACCAAAAGGATATGACACCTATGTGGGCGAAAGAGGAGTTAAACTTTCTGGAGGTCAAAAACAAAGAATTTCCATAGCCAGAGTATTCCT
>DATESJ010000255.1:0-10151 GCA_035270885.1 Sedimentibacter sp.
ATTTCTATATACCAAAATGCGTAATGTAGCAGGACTATCCACCACTGATGCTAAAAAGTCCAGCGATATGTTTATGAAATGTCGTTATATGGATGAACTAACAGGTGGTAAGGGGATTGTATTTGCCACGGGTACCCCTGTGTCAAACTCAATGGCGGAGCTTTATACTATGATGAGGTATCTCCAATACAATACATTGCAAAGAAATGGACTTGTTCACTTTGATTCTTGGGCAAGTACATTTGGAGAAACCGTGACCGCTATTGAGCTTGCTCCCGAAGGAACGGGATACCGGGCAAGAACGAGATTTTCAAAATTCTTTAATCTACCTGAACTTATGGCAATGTTCAAAGAGGTGGCAGATATTAAGACTGCCGACCAGTTAAATCTGCCTACTCCCAAAGCAAACTATCATACTATTGCAGTAAAGCCTACAGAAATACAGGTGAAAATGGTTCAGGATCTATCGGACAGAGCTGCTGACATTCATGCAAACAAGGTTGATCCCTCTGTTGACAATATGCTAAAGGTAACATCGGATGGAAGGAAGTTAGGACTTGACCAACGTATTGTTAATCCATTACTTCCAGATGATGAAGACAGCAAGGTAAATGCCTGTATCAATAATATCTATAAGATTTGGGATAGGGACAAGCCTGAAAAATTAACACAGCTTGTTTTCTGTGATATTTCTACTCCAAAAGGAAGAAAGACACAAGGACAAAGGGTGGCAGAGACAGGACACAAACCCATTAATGGTACAGAGCTTTATACTTTAGAGGATGGTTTAACTCAAGAGGAAGCTAATTATACTGCAACTTTCAATGTCTATGATGATATCCGGGATAAACTAGTTGCAAAAGGTGTACCTAGTCATGAAGTAGCCTTTATCCATGAGGCAAATACAGAAGTAAGAAAAAAGGAACTCTTTGCTAAGGTACGTAGTGGTGATGTCCGTGTACTCATTGGCAGTACCTCAAAATGTGGTGCAGGTACAAATATTCAAGACCGCCTGGTGGCTCTCCATGACCTTGACTGTCCGTGGCGACCGGGGGATTTGACACAGCGTGCAGGTAGAATTGAAAGACAGGGAAATATGAATGATGAAGTAGATATTTACCGCTATGTGACTGAGGCAACATTTGATGCATATCTGTGGCAGACTGTAGAAAATAAGCAGAAATTTATCTCACAGATTATGACCTCAAAAAGTCCTGTTCGTTCTTGTGAAGATGTGGATGAAGCAGCTTTATCCTATGCGGAAATCAAGGCTCTTTGTGCCGGCAATCCCAAAATCAAGGAAAAGATGGATTTGGATATTGATGTGGCAAAATTAAAACTTTTAAAAGCAAATCATCAAAGCAATCAGTATCGCTTGGAAGATAATCTAATAAAATACTTCCCTGAAAACATTGAAAAGAACAAAGGATTTATTAAAGGATTTGAACAAGATTTAAAGACTCTTTCTGAAAATATGCCCGCTGAAGGTGTGTTTTTAGCAATGGCGATTAAAGGCAATACTTTTATAGATAAAGACAAAGCTGGAACTACTCTACTTGAAACTTGTAAAGAAGTAAAAGGCAGGGATCCAATGGAAATTGGTAGTTACCGAGGTTTTACCATGTACCTATCTTATGATGGGTTCTATAATGAATTTCATCTTAACCTAAAAGGAGCAATGAGCCATATAGCAAAACTAGGGACAGATGCCAGAGGAAATCTTACCCGTATAGATAATGCTCTTGCTAATATGCAGAGCAGATTAAAAGCAGTTACGGATCAACTTGATAATCTCTATAAACAGCAGGAAGCAGCAAAATCAGAGATTGGTAAGCCATTCCCCCAAGAGCAGGAACTAAAGGATAAAATTTCTCGACTTACTGTCCTTGATGCCGAACTAAACATGGGTGTAGGTGTTTCTGTACCACAGGAACAGTCTGATAGAGAGATTTCAAAAGAAGAACGCCACTCAGTATTAGATAGCCTAAAGCAGCCCTCACAGGCAAGTAGAGAGATAAAAGAAAAGCAAGGTAAATACCTGGAGGTGAGATAATGGCAAATCGAAAAAGAAATGTTCAACTACACTTTATGGTAACGGAGCGAGAACGCAGTCTAATAGATGAAAAGATGGCTCAAATTGGGACGAAAAATATGGGGGCCTATCTTCGTAAAATGGCTATAGATGGCTATGTTATCCATCTTGATTTATCTGATATTAGAGAACTTGTGACACTTCTTCGCCGTACCAGTAATAGTTTAAATCAGCTTACTAAAAGAGTTCACCAGACAGGCAATATTTACGGTGAGGATATAGATTCACTCCGGGAAAGTTATGATAGACTATGGGATACAGCAGACGAAATATTATCTCGTCTTTATACTATTTAAAATTTGTATCATAGACAATATTTATTTTCTCTTGTATTCTTTTCCTATACAATGTACCAATTGAAAGGGAGGATGTATTATGCGGATACTACTTAAAATATTATTATTCCCAATTACTCTGATAATGACTGTCATCCTGCTCATCTGTGAGTTTATATGCATGTTTGGAACAATGTTACTCTCTATCTTAGCACTGCTCCTGTTCGCCTTAGCGCTAGGTACTATGATTTTCTTAGGTGAAGTGCAAGATGGATTTAAAATAGTGTTACTTTCATATCTAATCAGCCCCTATGGAATACCTCTATTAGCATCTTGGTTAATAGGAAAAATTGGGCAGATGAATGAACGGATTAAAGCTATTTAATTATTAGAGGGAGCGAAAGCATTTTGGGCTATCTCCCTCTTTTTTATTCAGATTGTTTGTATTTGCTCTATTAGATATAATATGATAAAGAGAAAATACAGGGGGAGCAACGATGGAATCTGCAATAAATAAGTTGTTTGAATACTATGATAGTATTTTTTTTAATGAAAAAGTTGACATTGATAGAAATGGGAAAATGGGTGCCCATTATGAAGGTTTGATTTTTGATTATTATCTATCAAACTCAATTTTAGGAATTGATTATCTTTCTATAGAAGATTATTTTGAGATGGAGGCAGAAGTTGAGTATTATGAAACTGAAAGCTTATTTGCTCAATATTCAAACCTAGGTATTGAAACCAAGCTAAAGGTTATTTCTGCGATATTAACATTGGTCAATTTTTCTTCATATGAAGAGGAATTAAAAGATACTATTTTGAGGAAATCCAAATCATTTCTCCAAAGATTTGGATTAGAAGTAGAAGTAAATGATAAATATATATCAGTGAAAAATGAGTTAAAACTCTTTGAAGGTTCATATTGTGAAATATTTTTGTTCAATTCTCAATTTTATAAAAAGCAATTAAAAAACAAGTTTATTAATGAAGAAAGTTGGCAAAAGCGTTTTAAATATGAATATAAAAATATGGAAAAATTATCAGAAAGTCCATATGTATTAAAAGTATTTAATTATGATGAGAATAATCATTCATATTTAATGGAAAAATGTGACTGTAATTTATATGACTATTTGGATAAGAGTCCATTTATACATGATGAAAAGCTTATAAAGATTATTAATCAAATTGTATATGGAATGATTGAAGTACATATGTCTGGAATAATACATCGGGATTTACATTTAGGTAATATTTTATTAAAGGATCATCATATAATACTTTCAGATTTTGGTTTAAGCAAAGATACAATGATAAATCACAGTTTAAAATCGACGTCAACACCTAAAAACTCTCATTTCTTCATGGATCCGATAGGGCTTTCTGACTTTACAAAATTGGATAAATTAAGCGATATATTCTCAGTAGGTAAAATTATTGATTATATAACAAGAAACAGTGAATTAAACGATAGGTTATCATATGTGATTAGTAAAGCGACTGATAGAGATCGGAATAAAAGATATTCAAGATTAGATGATATGTTGAATGATTTAGATGTTACACTTAAAGATATTTCAGAAGAAGAAAGAATATTGCTTCTTGAAAAGGATATTCAAGGAGGAATTAATTCACCTGACGTAGAGAAATTTGTATTAAGGTTATCAGCTCAAGAACAACTTTCGTACTATATAGTAAATAAACAATTAAATAATTTTTGGAAATTGCTCCTTGAATTTAAGGAATCTAATCAAGCAATGTTGCTAGCAAATGTTGAAGAGACATATGCCGCTGCAACAGGCTATGGTCATTTTGAGAATTATGATTTATTTGCAGGAATAATGTACAATTACATACGTAAAGTTACAGATAATAAACTTCAACGTATAGCATATAGGATATTAGAAGGATGCGCTTCATACCGTTATAATGCAAAAGATTATTTAGATGAAATAAATATTTATTATCCAAATCTAGCAAGGAATACATAATAAATGAAAAGTAGGTGAATTTTACATCATAGGGGATGATATCATTTTCATATCACTCTCTCAACTGATTTTAATTATATATCATGGACAAGTATGGTATAATTTGAGCAAGGAATAAAGATAAACAAAAGGGAGGAAGCTTTATGAAATTTAAATTATTTAATAGTGAGGTAGAAATTGAAAATGTTAATTATGAAGAATCAATTACTTCACCTCATACGGGAGAAAAACTTGAAAAAATATATTTTGACTTAGATATTCAAGGAAAATCAATGAATGACATTGTCCAAAATGAAATATCTAATATTAAAAATGGCGGCGTATTTAGTTTAAATGAGGATGGCAATAATGTTAAGGAGTATAGATTGGTAAAAAACCCTTATAGCTACAGCGGTAGTTATACTGATGAGGACACAGTATATTCTTATACTTTGTATTTAGAAGAGGTGGAGAGACTAAACATCGATGGCTTAATAATAGGTGATTTGGAAGTTTTCCCATATGAGTATAATGAAG
Organism: Sedimentibacter sp.; assembly: GCA_035270885.1. GTDB lineage: Bacteria > Bacillota > Clostridia > Tissierellales > Sedimentibacteraceae > Sedimentibacter. The sequence goes on from DATESJ010000255.1 coordinate 4,878, forward strand.
AACATGACGAAGATAAAAACGCCATAATTATTACTGCAAAAGTAAAGTTGACAAAGGAAGAATCAAAAACCCTAAGAAATAATGATAGGTATTTTAAAGTGATAAGAAAAGGGATAAGCAACAAAGAATTAGAGATGAGATTTGGTGTACCATTGTGGTCAGAGGAAGAGAATCGTATAAAAGAAAGATTGATTATAGTTGAAAAGATATATGATGAAAATAAATCGAAAAGTGGTTCTTTATTTCAGCCAGAGATGAGCAACATCCAAAACAAATTGGCTTATACGGAAAACTTAAATGCTGAACTAATTAATCTATTATTATCAAAAGAGATATTAACATCTGACGAGGTGGAAAATATTAAAGAAAAAGCTGAATTAGATATTAAAAATACATGGTATGATTTTTATAAAGTGGAGGATATAGATAATTTTTAAATAAAATTATGTTCATGCTCATTAGGAATCATTGATAAATGTGTTTTTGGGAAAAAAACATGAATTTTCATTCTGAGTCAAATATAGCAGATTATAGACGATTTAAACAGCCTATATATTTTATCCTATTAACATAATATCAAAACCGCTACAGAAGTAAAAAACCAGTTTTATACTGGTTTTTTTGATTGCTAGAAGAGTGACATTTTCAAAATATACTAACAAAGTCATCCCCAAAAAACTCTTTCACCTAGGGCATCATATTTATTTGCTTATGTTTTCAGCTTTAGGGTCAGTAACTATTTCATAATCGCTCATAGAAGATATTGTTATTATAATCGTATTAATAATATATTTTGTACATCATAACTATTATTAGCAAAACAAAAGACAATAGATTAGCTCCATATAAATATCTTGAATTTCAAGATTGCCAGGTTCAGACTTTAGAGCTAACCCAAACATACTATATCTAATGATACCCTGGGATGAATTAATTCAAACAACATGTAAATCTGATTAAATACTTATAGTTGATATCATATGATACCTTTATTATTTTACCATCTATATTTTATTATACTCTTACGCTATTTTTCTTTTGTTGAACGAGGCTATATGATTTAATATAATTCAAGAGTACTAATCTAAATAGTATTATTTTTAGAATATAACACTACAACAAGAAAAGATGAGAAATAAATTGACATTGTTCGTGATAGAGAATATAATTATTCTCGAGGTGATAACTATGAATTATATTTCAGCACAAGAAATTGCAGATAAATGGGGGATATCGAAGCGTAGAGTTCAGGTACTATGTGCCTCTAATAGAATAAAAAATGCTAAAAAAATTGGGAATATGTGGGTTGTACCAAGTAATGCAGCTAAACCTAAGGATGCTCGTTATAAAGGAACTGGCAAAACAGCAGTAACAACTAAGCAGATAAGCCCTATTAAAAAAGCACGAAGAGAAATTAAAGCAATAGCAGATAAAATGTTTAATTCTATTGTTAACGAAAACTATTCTGCTGAAGATTCTAAACATATATCCGTTTGTTTATTTGCTACAGAATTACTAACCAACATTCTAACACAACGTTCAAATACTGTGAATCATAAAATAGTTAAAAATGTTGTAGCATCTACTTTAGAATGCGATATTGAAATACCAGATTGTTTAAAAGAAAAATTTTCTGGAATTATTTATAAGTTTATTTCAAATAATTCATTTTGTATTGATGATGCATTAGCGTGGTTTTATCAGTATACAAACAAATTAAGTGATAATACAGGAATTTCTTCAACACAGTTTTTTACAGAAAAGTACATGATTACTGCACTTGTAGATTCAATCGACGTTTTTACAGTTAATGGTAAAATTCTTGATCCAGCCTGTGGTGGTGGAAATTTTTTATTATATTGTTTTGATATTCTAGCTAAAAAAGATATCAGTAAAAATGATTCAAAATTAGAAGTACAGTCAAAAATGAAAAATATACTTTCTAAATTATTTGGTTATGAAATTGATGTTTTTTTAGCAGCAGTCGCATCATTTACATTAAAAATTAAAGCGTTGCTAACATTGGACTCATATGGACATCAAATTCATATTTCAGACTTTGAACAGTTTGAACCCAATGTTTTTTACTCTGTCAATCATTCATATATAGGTGCATTGGATTGCAAAAAATCGGAGCATAAAGTATGTAAGGTTGGTAATAAGCAGATAACTACAATGAAAACAGTATTCAGTAATGTAGATTGTGTTTTGACAAACCCTCCTTTTAAGACGGTTAAAGGTATGTCTGATAATCTTAAGCAGTATTTGAAACAATATTATCCGGATTCGAAGTGTGATATGTGTAATGCTTTTATTAGTTTAACGAGTAATATATTAAATAAAAATGGCAAAGCAGGCCTAGTAACACAAAATAGTTGGATTTACCTTGATAGTTTTATTGATTTTAGAAGAGAAATTTTATCAAATTCTTCTATTAAATCAATTATTGAATTAGGCTCAAATGCTTTTTATGATTTATCTGGAGAAAAGGCGAATATTGCATTATTAACATTCGAGAAATCCAATTACGAAAATGATAATTTTATAAAATTAATATCCTTAAAAAATCTACCGCAACAAAAGTATGAACAATTACTTAATACAAAATCTAACATAGAAAATTATACACGTAGGGTATCGCAGTATGAAATCCTTAATACAGAATCTGTTCAATTTGATATGTTTAGTTCGAAAGGACTCAGGGATATTTTAAAAAACTCCTCAACGTATGGAGAATATGCTATTCCAATGCAAGGAACATCCACTGGTAATGCAAAATCTTTAATTGATTTTTATTGGAGGCATATTGGTGATTCGGATTGGGTTCCAGTTAGCAAAGGAGGAGGCTACTCTAGATGGCAAGGATTAAATTATTATTGTGTAAAATGGGGAACGGATGGTGAGTTTATAAAATCACAACCTGGCTCAGCTATTAGAAATGCAGCTTATTTCGAAGAAACAGAGTTAGTATTTAGTGATACAGGTACAGCTGGTTTGAATGTTAGGATCCTTTTACCGGGTCAACTATTTGTCGCATCTGGACCTGGTATTCGTTTGAAATACGGTAATATATATTCACATTTAGCATTTTTAAATTCTCGATTTACTTCATATTTTATAAGACTACTGTCCCCAAAACTAACAATAGCGGCTGGATATATTGCAAAACTCCCTGTAAATGAGAAGCTTCTTATTTCGCCATCACTGGCAAAAAATGCAGAAATGTGTTTAGTAGAAAAAAAGAAACGAATATCCAAGAGACCTATTAATATAGAATTCGATCTTAAAGATTACCATAGCGAAAAAGAAAGTATTTCTGAGTGTTCTTACGAATGGTTTATGGAAGATATCAATAGTGAGTGGAAGCAATTATGTCATGAACAGGCTATTGAAGATGAAATAGAGTATACTTTTGAATTATGTAAAGAAGATATTGAAACTATAGAAGACCAAGTTGGTAAAAAAATAGTATATTCATTACCTGAAGAAACTATATCTGTTGATGACATTGAAAGTGCTTTAGTTTCATCACTAGATACCAACTGTATGATTTCTCGAACACGGGTTGGAAAAGCTAGCCTAGGCTGTGATGGTATAATAGAGTATTTATCACAAAAAACAGGATTTTCTTGCGAATCCATATACAAGACTCTTAAAAGGAATAATGTTTTTAAAGGCAAAATTGAGACCTTGTATGTTAATTTTTTTCTGCACTCAATTGTTATTAATGCAATAGGGATAGGAGAAAATCCTCTGGATGGTCAGCTTTCGGTAAGCGACTTAACAAATAAGGTTTTAATAAACAATCAAAACTTAGAGTGTGAAAGAGTGATGATTACCAAATGGATAACAAATTCATTCACAAAAATACATAAAACGGCTTTTTTAAATAAGCCCTTATATGCCTATTCAAGAGAGTCAGATTCAATAATAAGTATCGGGGGAAAAGAATTTGAATAACATTGCAATTATCATAAACAAAGGGTTCCTTAACTCTAGTTGTAATATTTTGAATAATGACTTTTTAAATGTTAGAGAGGTCAGGAGAACATGGTTTAATCTTAACTATCTTTTCTTTTCAGTTTTAAATCACTCAAGATTATCAAATGAGGATTTAAATGAGAAAGAATTCTCTATTGCAGTATCTGCTATGAACAAAATGGATTTATTATCTAATAATGCAGTTCATTTTTTTAAACAAAATCAAGGGAATATAACTCAAACATTTAGTGAAATTTTGGATAATTGTAAGAAAGAGTTGTCTAATATAGATCTATCTTTATTACATGAGTACTTATTAGGTATTGAGTTAAAAATACAACCTACATGTATTTCTATTGTAGAAGGAAAGAACAATAAAGATATTACAGGTGCTTACTACACTCCGTCTGACTTAGCTCAAGCAGTTGTCGAAAAGGCTTTTAAGAAACATGAAGAAGACAATGGTATGATTAATAGAAAAATTAGTATAGCAGACTTATCATGCGGAGGAGGTGAATTTTTTAGAGCTGCACAGAAATATATGTATAAAGTCTATAAAATTGAACCCCATGACAGTAGTAAATTATTTTGGGGTATAGATGTTGATCCTATTGCATTACAAAACACAATTTGTTACTTGCTTTCAAAATCACGAAAAAAAGATTGGGAAGAAATAATAAGTCATTTTATTCTTGGAAATCCATTAGTAACAGGAGGTAATAGTTCGTTTGATGAAAAATGTGATATGTTTGCCACTGGAAGAATATATTCCCCTTTAATGGGAATTGATTTTTTTGAAATGCACTCTAACCTTCAATTTGATATAGTAATAGGAAATCCTCCTTGGGAAAAAATCCGTTTTGAGGAGAGAAAATTTTTTGCTAACCTTTGTCCCGATATTTCTAAAATCTCTAAAAAAGATAAAAGGCGTATAAAAATCGAAGAACTAAGCACCAAGTGGCCAGAAGTTTTTATTTTGTCTAAAGATGTGAATGATGACTATGCCGCAATGAGTAGTTCGAATTTTACACATCCTAAAATAAAATATACAGTTGCTGGTGAGCTAAACACATATGCTCTATTTACTGAGTTGGCATTTGAACTAACCAAACCATCAGGCGTATGTTCATTAATTATAAAAAGTGCATTGGCAACCTCTCCATCTAATAAGAAATTTTGGAATATGATTGTTACTGAAGGGTTTTTGGATTCAATATATCTATTCGATAATAAGAAGAAAATTTTTCCAATTGATTCAAGAGAAAAATTTAGTGTGATTACTTTAACTCATAC
>DATESJ010000256.1:0-3925 GCA_035270885.1 Sedimentibacter sp.
AAGTGTTCTATATTCATCTCCAAATAGTGCATCAATAGGAACAACTACACTAGGGTCTATAAGAGGATGTCTTCCTTTTTTAATACGAATATATCCTCTGTCATTAACCTTAGGCTCAATTCCGTTAATGCTTATTGCATACTTTCCCTTTGCAAATATAAAATCTAGTTCTTTTAAAATTTCCTGATTATTAAGCATTTCTTCGCTTATTTCGCCTATCATATTGCTTAGTTCTAATAGTATACGCTCTATTTCTTTTTTTTCTTCACTTTTTAAATTAGAAATTTCATTGGTCATTTCCACAACAGCCATAGGCTCAATAAAAAGTGTTGAGCCTGTTGATGATTGATCATGAATTATTCCTCTCACCATACTTCTATATTCTTTTCTAACAGGAACAACATATCTGTCATTTCGCATTGTCACTATTGCTTCCTGTAAATATTTCTGCATGGATGATGAGCTTACAATTGAATTTATTTTATTTTTTATGGAATTATTTTTTACTTGAATTTCTCTTCTAATTTTTTTAAGTTGAGGACTTGCATCATCAGCGATTTCTTCTTCGCTTATAATTACTGAATATATTTTTTCTTCTATATCTTTGTTTGTAAAAATGTCTTGGGACAAACTTTCCAACACATCATAAGTCCTGTCATTATTATTTAGAAGAACATAATTTTTCAGTAGTCTTCCTGCTCTTAATGTATCTGCGCAGTTTAAAAGACCCCGAAGTGATATAATTCCTCCTACAGCTCCTCTTTTGACATAATCCTTTATATCAGAAATTCCTCCTAAGGGAGGTGATCCTTTTTCAATAATTATTGAAAGAGCCTGTGCTGTTTGCTTTTGCTTAAATATTACACCATTTAGTTCGGAGGATACATCTAATTTATGAACTACTTCTTTCCCATTTTTGGTTTCAGCAAAATTAGCAACCTTTTTAATTATTTTATTAAATTCCAAAACTGATTTAGATTTTTGCTTCATGTTACATTACCTTCCTAAAATGTCACGAAATCCTTGAGCTAGGCATCAGAATGACACTTAGCTTATTACAAAATGTTTTTCAGATAGTGCCCTCTTGTATAGTTTTTTTCCTCTAATATATTGTCAGTTCTAAAGCCGTTTATTTCACAATAAAGGGTGTCTATAACTTCCTCTACATCATTTAAATATTTACTATCTATGAAAAAGTATTTTATATTTGTCTTAACAAAGTCATGAGCTTTTCCTATAATAGTTAGGGGAACACTGTTATATATATGAGTAAGTTTGTTATCTCTTTCTATATTGAAATTAATACCTTTTCTATCCTTTAGTGAATAACCTTTATTGTAAGTACATTTTTCGCAATCCTGCAAATTCTTACAATTCTTAATTAAGGACATAGGACAATTCTTCATAACCATAAGTTGAGCATATTCATGGGCAACAATTTCTGCCTTTAATGAATTGTGTTTAACAATACTTTCCATGTCCCTTATATTAGTCTCAATTGAAAATGTGAAGCTATCAGCTCCCTTTTCCTTCAAAAGCTCTGCAGAAAAGGAATTGATAATATTTAGGTATGGCCCACAGTGGATTTTAAGCTTTGTATCCTTAAAGAAATGAAAAGTTCCCACATTATTTACACATACACCGTCAAATAATTCTTCGTATAATTCTAAATTTTCTTTCAAAACTTCATAATTAGCTTTTGACACTATATTTGGAATCCATAAATACTTTTCATCCACTTTTATATTTTTAACATTTCCCATATTTAAAGTATAAGGTATATACAATCTTTGAACTTTAACCTTATCCAAATACTTTATTTCATCAATTTTATTAATTTTTAGGCTTACCTTTGGAGATATATCCTCTTTTTCATTTAATGAGAATATATCATTTTGAGAAAAATATTTCATCTCTTTTCTTTCATGGTAATTGCTGCATTTTTCATATAGGATTTCACTTGCATCTCGCCTTAATTGATTTAATGTGCTTTTTCTTATAAAAACACCTTCATCTTTTTCTATGCTAAGTTCATTCAATTCATAAATGGTATTTCCTAACTTTGATAACTGTTCTTTTATGATTTCATCGCTTACAGGGTTTTTAATGCTAGTTTCACAAACTTCTTCACTTTTTACAACTACTGTATTGTTACCGTCAAAAAGCGTTAAAACTGCCTGCTCTCCTATTTTTAAATTAATACTTAATTTAATAGTTTTTCTTCTGTATTTAGAAAACTCCTGTGTTATTTCCTTTACTTGCTCTTCAATTTCATCAATATTGTCTCCCTTTACTCCGGAGCTTAATTTTGCAAACATTTCATCATCTTTTGATGGCTTTAAATATCCGTTTGTATAACCTCTGCTAAATGTGGCCATAGCTTTTTCTTTCAAGTGAGTAACATCAATGTTTTGACCACTATAATAATTATCAATTATTTGTCTATAGTATTCCACAACTGATGAAGTGTATGCAGGGCCTTTCATTCGTCCTTCTATTTTGAAGGTTTTTATCCCTGCTTCAATAAGTTCAACTATACTTTCTCCTGCAATGAAATCCTTCATAGACAAAAGGGGTATAGTATTTAACTCTTCAATTTCCTGTTTTTTGTCATTATCATAAAAACTGTAGTTAAGTCTACAAGGTTGAGCGCATTTGCCTCTGTTGCCGCTTCTGCCTCCCAGAAAACTTGACATATAGCATTGACCTGAATAGCAGGTGCAAAGAGCACCGTGAATAAATACTTCCAAGTCACTATTTGTATTTTTAACTACTTCATTAAGCTGCTTTATTGACAATTCCCTTGCCATAATAACTTTACCAATATTAAAATCTTCAAAAAACCTTACACCGTATTCATCGTATACAGCTGCCTGCGTACTGATGTTTACGGGAAAATCAGGTATATATTTGTTTATCAAATACAATAAACCTAAATCTTGAACTATTATGGCATCCACATCATTTTCATACAAAAATAAAGCATAGTTCAATGCATCTAATATTTCATTATCCTTTAAAACCGTATTCATGGTTACATATACTTTGACGCCTTTGTTATGTGCATATTTAACAATCTGCACCATTTCATCATTTTCGAAATTCTTCGAATTGTGTCTTGCATTAAAAAACTTGCCGCCTAAATATACTGAATCCGCTCCACTGTTTACTGCAGCATAAAAAGATTCAATACTACCTGCCGGTGCTAATAATTCTACTCTCATTGCTTCTCCTATTTTAAAAAAGAACGCTGATGCGTTCTTAATCTGTAGGGGGACACACCTCCACTATTGGGATAGCCTTTGATGGAAGAGGAATGTCCCCAATTTTTTATTTTGTAGTTTCTTCATCCAAAAGTTCCAGAAGCTCAGTATTTTCCTTTTTCAGCTGATTAATTTCTAACTGATTCTGAAAATTTTCCGATTCTTTTCTGTTCAATTTTTCTTGCAACTGATTTAAATTGTTTATTAGGCTTTCCTTGTCGCTGTTTATCATTAAAAGCTCTTCTAAATATTTTTCTTTTTCATCGTTAATTGATTCATATTTATCTTTTAATAAATCTTCGTGATTTTTTAAATCATTTATTAACTTATCCTTTGATGATATTGTTTGGTCTTTATCATTAATTTTACTTTGTAATAAAGAAATTTTATTAACTAAAGATTCAATATCTTTTTCCTTGGCATCAACCACTAAATTCATTTTTTGTTGATCATCGCTATAATTGAAAATTTTCTGTGATTTTTCATCAATTGAGCCTCTAAGTTCCCTTGCACTTTTTTCAAGCTTTAAAATTTCCTGTTCTTTTTCATTGAGTTTTAACTGAAGCTTAGATATTCTTCCGTTTAAACTACTCTTGGTATTATTCATAAAGCTTATTTCTTTGGTGAAGTTTTCTCTTTCCTTAGATAATTCATCATTTGAT
>DATESJ010000257.1:0-7376 GCA_035270885.1 Sedimentibacter sp.
ATGTCAATTTCTCCACCTTTTAGCCTTTTAAGTATTTCTTGTTTTTCCTTTGGTTTTACAGAGCCGGTTAATATTTCAAGCGAAACATTTAAATTAGCATTACTTATAAATTCCTTTATTGTTTCATAATGCTGCATAGCCAATATTTCTGTGGGTGCCATCATTGATGACTGAAACCCTGAGTTTACTGCCATAAGCATAGCATAAACAGCTACTACAGTTTTTCCTGATCCTACATCTCCTTGAACCAACCTGTTCATTGTTTTTTGACTTTTCATATCTGTCTTTATCTCATCGATTACATGAAGCTGAGCTCCTGTAAGTTTATAAGGAATAGATTTAAGTAGTTTATCAGCTATATCTGTTCGCTTAACTTTAATTTCATTTAATTCATTATTTATATTGTTTTTAATGTTAAAAAGGCCAAGCTGCATTATCAATAACTTTTCAAATGCAATAGTTCTCTTAGCCAATGAGTATTTTTTACCGTCGGTTGGAAAATGTAGATTTCTTACAGCAATTTTTTTGCTTGTAAGGCTATATTTTTTTATTATATCTTCGGGCAAAATATTTTGAATTTTATCATAATATGTTTCTAAAGCAGTTTTTACTAATTTTGTAATTTCATTGTTTGATAAACCGTATGTAAGACCGTAAATAGGCATAATTTTATTAGCCTTCCAGTCTTTCTTTTCAAATTCAATTTCTGGATTTGTAATTTCTAATTTACCAAAAGCAATTTTGACATTGCCAAAAACATAATAAAATTCACCTTCAATTAACTTGTCCATTAGAAAATCCTGATTGAAAAAGGTAAGTGTAATAAAACCGCTATCATCCTTACATATTGCTTTTATCATAGTCATATTCTTCTTAATTCTTGACTGTTTCGGTTTTTCAAAAAGCTTGACTTTTATCAGGTATTTCCCCTGCTCCTGTATTTCATTTATAGGTTTAACTCTTCTTCTATCTTCATATTTTACAGGAAAATAATTTAATAAATCCTCGATAGTAAAAATATTTAATTTTTGTAATTTCAAAGCTCTATTTGGCCCTACACCCTTTAAATACTGTATATCCTCATTTATCATATGAACACCTTTTTGAAAACTTAGGATTCCCGCATTCTTATTTATTTATTTGGGGACATTCCTCTTACCCCAAAGACTATCCCTATAAGTAGAGGTGTGTCCCCATACCTATAATCGTTAGAGCAGATCGCAGTCTATTCTACTGATATTATATAGTAATAAAGAGGTTGGCCACCATATATTATTTCAATATCGCAATCTTCAGCAACTTCTTCGATTCTTTGTTTCATATTTTCAGCAGTTTTTTTGTCAACTTTGTCGCCGTAGAATAAGGTTACTAAAAAGCTGTCTTCGTCAACCATTTTGCTGATAAGTTCAATTGCTTCATCTTCAGGATTTTCACCATGATTTACAATATCGCCGTCATAAATTGCAATAATTTGATCCTTTTTGATTTCTAAATCATTAAATACAGTATCCCTTACTGCATAAGTTATCTGTCCTGTTTTTACTTCTTTTACTGCCTCTGTCATGGCATTCATATTTTCTTCTACATCATTTTCTTCTTTAAATGCTATAAGAGCTGTTATTCCTTGAGGTATAGTTTTGCTTGGCACCACATGTAGGTCTTTATCAGATATTTCTTTAGCCTGTGTTGCTGCTAATATTATATTGGAGTTATTTGGTAATATGATTATATGCTTTGCATTAATTTTATGTGCTGCTGCCAATATATCTTCAGTGCTTGGGTTCATTGTCTGACCACCTGACACAAATACATCCACGTTCAAATCAGTGAATACCTTTTGTATACCGTCTCCAGTACCTATGGCAACAAAGCCATATTTCTTTTTCTCATGACTTTTTTTGTGGCTATTTTTAAGTCTTTCTCTAAATTGTTCCTTCATATTGTCTATTTTAATACCTATTAATTCTCCATACTTAACAGCAATTGATAAAATTTGACCAGGGTTGTTGGTATGTAAATGTGTTTTTATAATATTTTCATTTCCAACACAAACTATAGAATCACCCTTGTCGTAAATTCTACTTAGGAATTCTTCCGATGTTGTTTTTGGATTTTTTATTATAAATTCAGTACAGTAAGCAAAAATAATTTCATCTTCGCTAGTAAATTCTTCAAGTTCAACTTCTGTATCAATCACTTGGTCTTCTCTTATCTCCTGCTTTATTTCTATTCCTTTTAATGCTGCAAGAGCACCTTCCAAAAGAAATATTAATCCCTTTCCTCCTGCATCAACAACATCTGCCTGTTTTAAAACTTTAAGCATTTCAGGAGTTCGTCTTAGTGTATCCTTTGCCTGCTTTATTAAACTTTCCAAAAAAACTACTACATCTTGGTATTCTGTATATGTAGCCATTGCTTTTTCGGCTGTTTCTCTTGCCACAGTAAGTATTGTTCCTTCTACAGGTCTCATAACTGCTTTATAAGCAGTATCAGATGCTAATTTAAAGGATTCCGCAATTATTTTACAATCTATTTGATAAGCTCCCTTGAGTCCTTTTGACATTCCTCTTAAAAGCTGTGATAATATTACACCTGAATTTCCTCTTGCTCCCATAAGTGAACCGTTAGCCGCTGCATCAGCTATAGATGTAATAGTGCTTTCTGATAAATTTTGAATTTCTTTAACTGCAGCTTGTACTGTAAGATTCATATTGGTGCCCGTATCACCGTCGGGTACAGGAAATACATTTAGAGAGTCTACTATTGTCTTGTTGTTTTCAAGATTAACAGCTGCTCCTAAAAGCATTTTCTTAAAGGTAACATTATCTATGTGTTTTATATTCATTTTAGCCTCCTCTTATTTTTGTACTCTTACACCTTGTACAAAAATATTAACATTATCCACGCATACTCCTGAAAAGGTTTCAACGCTGTATTTTATTCTGGAAATTATATTTTCTGCAACAACAGATATCTTAACTCCATATTGCAATACTATATATAAATCTATATTGATTTTATCTTCAGTTGCTGAAACTTTTATTCCTTTAGTTAATTGTTCTCTTTTCAGCAGTTCGAAAAAGCCCTGAGTTGCATTTCTGGAAGCCATCCCTACAACACCGTAACATTCCATTGCGGCTAAACCTGCAATAGTAGCTATGGCCTGGTCATCAATAACTATACTTCCGTTTTCATTAAACATCTTAACTGACATATTTACCTCCTACTTTTTATTCCAATAATTTAATTTATTATAACCGTTTTACTATGAATTTACAATTAAAATATGAGAGAAACTGTTTTTAGCTGGTCCCCATCCCTTAAAACAAGCCTATTCGCCTGCATTTGGCAAATTTTCTTTCAATCAATTATACTAATTTAAAATTAATATTGCAATATTTAAATTTTAATGTTAGAATGATTGAGTTAATAATATAAGCTATATAGAGAATAATAGTAATGTTATAGATAAATGGGAGGTGGAATTATGGCTAAATATTGTGAAGTGTGCGGAAAAGGAACTATATCCGGAAACAGCATTACGCATGCTGATAGAAAAATAAAGAGAACATGGAAACCAAACGTAAGAACAATTACGGTATTGGAAAATGGAAAAGCATCAAGAAAAACAGTTTGTACAAGATGTATGAGATCAGGAAAAATCCAAAGAGCTATATAAGCGCAAAAATAGTGGCAAAAGCCATTATTTTTTTTTACGGAACTTGAAGCCCCGCAGTGACTTTCCCCATAACAAAAGTGTCCTTTGGCACAATTGGAACATTCCTTTCTTTTAAAACAGTTTAAACAAAGTGCCGCCCAATATTATCAAAAGTATTCCCAATACAAACATCCATATTTTAATAGGCAAAATTTGAACAACAATAATTGCACCTATAATTGCAATCATTAAACCTAATATTTCTGTGAATTTAAATATTTTGTTATTTGGTGCACATTTTTTTTTGTGTTTAAAATAATTCATAATATCCCCCTAATAAAGTTCTTATATATTCTATTCATATAAATAAAAAAGATACAAGAAATTTTCTTGTATCTTGAGGGTATCTCGTGCTAGGTTAGGGCATCTTTAAAAGTCTGCGTTTTTTGGAGTTCTTGGGAATGGTATAACGTCTCTTATGTTGCTCATACCAGTTAAATACATGATAAGTCTTTCAAAACCCAAGCCGTAACCTGCGTGTTTTACACCGCCGTACTTTCTAAGTTCCAAATACCACCACATTTCATCCTTATGAACGCCCATTTCATCCATTCTTTTTTCTAAGAAGTCTAATCTTTCTTCTCTTTGGCTACCGCCAATTAATTCGCCAATGCCTGGAACTAATAAATCCATTGCAGCAACAGTTTTATCGTCTTCATTCATTCGCATGTAAAATGCCTTTATATCCTTAGGATAATTCACTACAAATACAGGACGTTTAAACACTTTTTCAGATAAATATCTTTCATGCTCAGTCTGTATATCTGTTCCCCATTTAACAGGATATTCAAATTTATCATTATTTTCCATCAATATATCAATAGCATCTGTATATGAAATTCTACCAAATTCAGAATTTACAACATTGTTAAGTTTTTCTAAAAGCCCTTTTTCTACAAAGCTGTTGAAAAACTGCATTTCTTCCTTGGCATTTTCAAGTACATAATTTACAACAAACTTAACCATATCCTCTGCTAATTGCATATTATCGTTTATATCTGCAAATGCAATTTCAGGCTCAATCATCCAAAATTCCGAAGCGTGTCTTGCAGTGTTGGAATTTTCCGCTCTAAATGTCGGTCCAAATGTATAAGTTTTCTTAAATGCTAGGGCGAAAATTTCTGCTTCTAATTGCCCACTTACAGTAAGATTTGCAGATTTGCCGAAAAAATCCTTTGTATAGTCAGCCTTTCCATCCACCTTTTCAACATTGTCCAAATCAAGAGTTGTTACTCTAAACATTTCACCTGCACCTTCTGCATCTGAAGCAGTAATAATGGGCGGATGTGCATAAACAAATCCTCTGTCATTAAAAAATTTATGGATAGCATAAGAAGCTAAACTTCTTACACGGAAAACTGCTGAAAATGTATTAGTTCGAGGTCTCAAATGTGCAATTGTTCTTAAATATTCCATTGTATGACGTTTTTTTTGCAAAGGATAATTAGGATCAGATATAGCTTCCATAACTATTTCACTTGCTTTAATTTCAAAAGCTTGTTTAGATTCAGGTGTTAAAATTAAATTACCTGTTACCGTTATTGCACTACCAGTTGAATATTTTCTTACTTCTTCAAAATTACACAAATTGTTTTCAAATACAATCTGCACATTTTTAAGATATGTACCGTCATTTAATTCAATGAATCCGAAGTTTTTAGAATCTCTGATTGTTCTTATCCAGCCTTCTAACTTAACTTCTTTATAATTTTCAGGCGACAAGAATAAATCTTTTACATCTGTAGTTTTCATGAAATCCTCCTGTTTTAATCTTTTGATATAAATACTATGGCTGTTCCTTTGTTTAATGTTATTCTTCCATAACTTGCACTTATCTGATTGCTGATGCAAAGGGTTGATCCTCTTTGTACATTAACATTGTTTAAAGGATATTTAAATCCTTCCAAATTAAGGCCCTGAATGAAATCATCAACAGGGATTATGGATATGTAGTATCCTTCTTTAAAATCTATAATTAAATCCGTATTATCAGAAATAATTTTCATTTCATTATTATTATCAATTATTGTAATGATTACGCCTATTTTGAAACATCTCTCCATAAGCATAATATTGCCCAATGTATGGTCAAGTCTGCTACCTGTGGCTCCTGTTAGAATTATATTATTATATCCTTTGGAAATTGCAAATTCAACAGCTAATTCCATATCTGTAGAATCCTTTTCGGTAGGAAATTTATTAATAGGAATATTGTATGATTCATATTCTTTAAGAATATCCAAATTTACCGAATCAAAATCCCCTATTATAATATCAGGGATAATACCGTACTTTTTTGCCTTCTCAAGACCTCCATCAGCGCATATAATATAATCAAAATCAATATTCTCAATTATTTTTTTATCAATTTCTTTTCCATTTCCAATAATTATTGCTGTTTTCATGACTCCATAATTTCCTTAAACTTCTTTGTTTCCAAAACTACATCATCTGCTTTGTAAATTGCAGAACCTGCAACTACAACATTTGCTCCTAAACTAAGCACTTCTTTTAAATTTGAAGAATTAACACCGCCGTCAATTTCTATATCAATATTTAAATTGTATTCATCTATCATTTGCTTTAAATCATTAAATTTATATTTGACATTTTCTATGAGGCTCTGACCTCCAAAGCCGGGGTTTACGCTCATTAATAAAACCATATCCACATCTCTTATAATATCTTTAAGTGTTGATACTGGTGTTGCAGGATTTAATGATACACCTGCCTTAATACCATATGATTTAATTTTTTGGATAGTTCTATGAAGGTGAATGGATGCTTCCTGATGCACAGTAATTATATCTGCACCTGCTTTGTAAAAGTCTTCTATGAAATTATCAGGGTTTTCAATCATAAGATGAACATCAAATACTAAATTTGTTGTTTTTCTTAAACTTTTAACAACATCAGGTCCTATTGTAATATTAGGAACGAAATGTCCATCCATAACATCTATGTGTATATAATCTGCTCCACCTTGTTCTACAAGCCTTATGGCTTCCCCAAGTTTTGAAAAATCCGCAGATAATATTGAAGGGGCTAATTTGTTTTTCATACTTCCTCCTTAATAAGGCTTATTGCTTTTTATTTGTTCCAAAAGCTTTATATAGTTATTATACCTTGTTTGGCTGATTAAATTATTACTAACAGCTTCTTTTATTGCACAATTAGGCTCCTTATTATGAAGGCAGTCTAAAAATTTACATCCTTCATCATATTTCACTATTTCAGGATAATAATTTTTAAGATCATATTCATCAATTCCTTCTAATTCAAAGGAGCTAAATCCTGGTGTGTCTACTGCATAACCACCGAAGCTTAACTTATAAATTTCGGCATGCCTGGTGGTGTGCTTACCTCTTTTTAATTTTTCGCTTATTTCACCTGTTTTAAGAATAAAATCAGGCTGAACAGCATTCATTATTGATGATTTTCCAACTCCGGAAGGTCCGGAAAACACATTCAGTTTATCTTTAAGAATATTTTTTAGTTCAATAAGGGAATCCTCATTATATTTGCTTGTAAAAATAATTTTATAGCCTGTATTTTTTAGTATACTTCGTATATTTTCTTTTTGTTCTTCATCAGCTAAATCTGCCTTGTTAAAACAAATAACAGGTTTTAAATTATTTACTTCAGCTGCAATCAATAG
>DATESJ010000258.1:0-3176 GCA_035270885.1 Sedimentibacter sp.
ACTCGAAATCGAGTTGCCCTATCGGGCACGTGGGTTCGAATCCCACCGCTTCCGTCAATTATGTATTAATATAATTCTGAGGGTGAGAAAAAATGACAATTAAAGGAAAAAAACGGGATATTCTATTTATTGAATTGAATGAACACAATATGGCTGTATTGGTTCATTCGTTATTTTCTTCATGGATGCTTTCACTTATTTTTGAAGGGCAAATATTTCATCACATTGCCAAAGATTATAATTTTGGAGTGGATTTAATAATTTTTAGCAGTTCTCTTGCTATGTTTTTAGGATTATTACTTGGCGGGTTTATTATAAAAACAAAACGCCATGCAAAACGTCTTTTCCTGTATTCTTATCTCTTTTTTTTAGCCTTGTCGTTAATGTTTTTCTTTTCACCTTCAATACTCTGGACAATAGGCATAATTACCGGCTCCTTAATTTCAGGATGCTGTGTTGCTGCATGGGGATTTTATTTTAAAACTGTTTCAAAGAAGAATGAGCGTACGAAAACAGCTGCAGACGTGCTCATTATTTCAAATGTTTTAATGATAGTATTAAATGTAGCTGCGATAAATATATCACCTTACATTGGACTGTCATTGTCCATTGTCATGCTTGTATTTGCATTTATACTTGCTCTAAGACTTCCTTCGGATTATGATGAAGACTATGGGAATAAAAAGGATGACAGTTTAAGTATTTCAAATCTTCTATTGTTCTTTTATCTTTTTATAGTAGTGTTGACAATTAATTCCGGATTGATGTACCATGTGGTAAATCCGGCTTTTGAACACCTTAGGTCACTCATTAGCTGGTATTGGGCGGTTCCTTATGTTGCGGCTATACTGATACTTAGAAATTTTTCTCAAAAAATAAAGTCATCATATATACTTTATGTTGCAATTGCAATGATTGGACTTTCATTTATCGCTTTTATCGCCCTTGACCGCTCGGTAACAAGTTATTTTATAGTAAATACTCTTATGCTTGGCTCTTATGGTGTGTATGATTTGTTTTTCTGGAGCATATTGGGCGAGATGCTGGATTATCATGAGAACCCTGCAAAAATCCTTGGTATAGGTCTTTCTGCCAATGTGTTGGGCGTAGTATTGGGCGGACTTATAGGCAATAATTTTATTGCAAATAATTTACAAAGCGTGAATCCGTCGCTGCTTGCCTTTGGGGTAGTTTGTATAACTTTGGTTCTTTTACCTCCTCTAAATAAACACCTGTCGATTTTACTTAAAGGGCACACGTTTCTTACAGCGTTTATTGGAATGCCGGAATTTAAACAAAACAGCGAAATAGACAAAATATCAACATACGGCAATTTGTCGGAAAGAGAAAAACAGGTAGCGTCACTTCTTCTGCAAGGGAAAACCTACAAG
The DNA here is from genome assembly GCA_035270885.1 of Sedimentibacter sp. GTDB lineage: Bacteria > Bacillota > Clostridia > Tissierellales > Sedimentibacteraceae > Sedimentibacter. The sequence continues at coordinate 1,392 of DATESJ010000258.1, forward strand.
ACAATTGCAGGAGAGCTTTTCATAAGCGAAAACACTGTAAAGTATTACGTAAAAAATATTTATTCCAAATTTAATATTCAAAGCCGTGCAGAACTCATTGATATGGTAAAAACATCCCCTACCCGAAAAAGGTAGGTCTATTTTATAAAAATTACCCGTTTAGGGTGATTTTTTTTTGTATTATTATTGATATAATTTTAATATACATAGTCTGCACAATCTCATAATTAAAAGATAGGATCCTTCGTTACGCTCAGGATGACAAGTTTAGGATTTTGCTTAATGGGTTTAAATAATACAATCATGCGGTGGGTACAATGAATACGATTACAAAAAGAATAATTATCAGTATTTCAATATTATGTTTTTTAACGCTAGCATTAGCACAGTTATTTGTTCTTGAAGGTGGAAACTTCAATATTCAAACCTCTGTGACGTCAATATTCATAATATGTCTAGGGGTTATACTGTTACGCATTCTGTTAAAGGATATCAATAATTTAAAAATAGCGAGGCTGATAAAGGAAAACTTCATATTGAAAGTAAAAACTGCGGTTATAAGCGAAATATCAGGCAAAGAATGCCATGATAAACATATAGAAGATACTGATATATTTGTATCATATTTTGGAATTTTGTTTAACGGTAAAATCGTGAAATTTAATCAGGACGGCGTACATCTTGCAGCAATGGAAATAGGGAATGATTTTATTTCATTTACTTACGGCAATGAAAAACAAATGCAAAATTTGCGTATAGTACGTCCTGATATTGAGCTTGAAGCTATGAATGAAATGATTAATAAATTCCGTTTTGAAACGGGTATTACACCCAAAATGTATGGTGGGTAATCATAAATAAATAATTGTACTGAGGTGGTATATGGCTAAGAAAATTATAGGTTATGGAAACTTCTTTTGTTGGAATTGCGGCAAACGAGTAGAAAATAAGAAGAAAACCTGCCCCTACTGCGGCTCCAACTACAGTGGACAGGACAGGTATGGCAATACTTCTGCCTTAGGGACAGGAGGTATAGGCTGGTCAAATAATACATCTCATCCTTGTTTCAAAGAGTATTTTAATAATAACCGAAAATATGGACTAATTTGGCTTATAGGTGTCAGTATAATAGTTCCTGCAGCATTGATTTTAACGGATGAGATAAAAATTGACACTGAAGGTATTATGGTGATTGGTGGCATCATAGCAGTATTCTGGATTACCGGTCTTATATTTTTATTTAAAAATCGCAAAAACATGCCAGCCTGGGACGGCATAGTTGAAGATAAAAAGACATTTCAAAAAATTAGACAAAGAAAAGACAATGAAGGAAAAAAATACAAGGAATCATATTCGGAATATATTGTATATATACGCAAGGAAAATAATGAGATTTTTGAATTAAAGAATGAAGACAATGTCAAATATGATTATTTTAGAAAAGGCGATTATGTACATTATCATGGAGATAAAAGCCTGAACTATATTGAGAAGTACGATAAATCTTTAGATACAACAGTATTTTGTGTATGTTGCAGCGATATTTGTGATATAAGGGATAATTATTGTGAAAGATGCGGATGCATATTATTGAAAGCAGATTGATAAGTTTTTAAATGATAAGGAGGAAAATATGTTTTGTGAAAATTGCGGTACTAAGATACCCGATAATTCTTCATTTTGTGAAGAATGTGGTAACAAGGTATCATTCTTGGAAAATGAAACAAATATTAATGAAGAAAACTTGAATAAAAAAAGGGAATCCGGTTCAAATCTGCAACGAGG
>DATESJ010000259.1:0-10131 GCA_035270885.1 Sedimentibacter sp.
CCATTTGGTACATCTGTCGCCGAAATATCCGATTATATCATTATCTTCATAAATTTTTACAACTTCACATTTGTTTGGACAGCCTTTACATTCGAAGCTTCTTGATATAATGCTGCTATCAGCAAGCTGTAAACCTCTAAAGTTTGTTTTTCCTGACTTTTTTACTTTTTCTTTGGCTATAATTGCAGCTCCTATTGCTCCCATCATATTGTAGTTTTCAGGAACAAATATTTCATAGCCTAATTCATTTTCAAATGCTGTTTTCATGCCCTTATTTGCTGCAACACCTCCTTGGAATAATATCTTTGGAGTAATTGTTTTACCCTTGCCTATATTATTTAAATAATTTCTAACAAGAGCATCACAAAGCCCTCTTATTATTTCTGATTGATTGTATCCAAGCTGTTGCTTATGTATCATATCTGATTCAGCAAATACTGCACATCTTCCAGCAATACGAACAGATGATTTTGCTTTCATTGCATAATCACCAAATTCTTCGATAGGTATACCAAGCCTTTCAGCCTGCCTATCTAAGAAGGATCCTGTGCCGGCAGCGCAAACAGTATTCATGGCAAAATCATTCACTATGCCCTTATTGATGATAATCATTTTAGAATCTTGTCCTCCAATTTCAATGATGGTTTTTACATCTTTGTCAATTTCAAGGGCGGCTGTTGCATGAGCAGTTATTTCATTTTTAGCAGCATCTGCACCAATTATTGTTGCTGCAATCATCCTTCCGCTGCCTGTAGTTCCTGCTGAAGCAATTTCTGCATCTTCATATTTGTCTATTAATAATTTAAACCCTTCCTGCACAGCTTTAATAGGGTTACCCTTTGTTCTTAAGTATATCTTTTCGATAACATTCAGGCTGTCATCTATAAGGGCGATATCCGTGCTGACCGAACCTACGTCAACTCCCATATAATACATTGTCCCGTCTCCTTTCAAGTAAATCTACAAATGCTTCGACTCTCGTTATATAACCTGCCTCTCCTGTCATATCATCAACTACAAGTGACATTATAGGGAAATTACTATCGCGTGATATGGAAGGTAGAATTGATTTTGATACTATTTCAGGCATGCAGCCCATGGGGAATATTTGAATTGCTCCATCAAATCCATCTTCATAGGCCATAACTGCCTCCCCTATACACTCCCTGGCATGGCCTCCAATGGCCATAGATAAATAGTCACGTGATGCTTTTTTTATATCTAGAGAATTTAACTTAAGAGGGCTTAATGCCATATTTTTTACCCACCAGGATGGGGTCATCAGTCTTTTGGTTGAAACTCCGTAATCCATAAGTCTATCTTCTATATAAAAGTTTGAATAAGGCTCTATAACAGTGTATATTTCGCCTATTATGGCTATTTTTAAGGGGGTTTTGTTTATATCCACTGAAATATATTTAATTTTGTTTTTGTATTTTTTTATTAAGGCAATCATTTCTTCAGGGTCTGAACATTTCATGGTCTCTTTTTTACATTCATGCAAGAGCTTTTTACATTCACCTTTGTTTCTTTCAAAGCCTGCTAAATAATGAGAAAGGGTTTCTACTTCCTCTATTAAGTTAATAACAGTGATTGCATTTTTAGCTGCTTTTAGTTTTTCAAACCTGGATTTTGTACTTGTGGAACCAATTTTGCCAAATCTTCTAAGAAGTTCTTTTACTCCAATATCTTTTGGCATATCTATAACTATGAAATCTAAATCGTAACCTAAATTTTTCATTAAATTCATCTGGAGTTCACAGTATTCTCCTAAACGGCAGGGGCCGCAGCTTCCAGTAATTATTATTGTGTCTGCCCCTTGTTCAATTGCTTGAATGTAATTGCCTATCATTATTTTAAAGGGAAGACAAATTTCTTCAGATGAGTGTTTTGTACCTATATTTAAGGTTTCAGTGGAATTTTGCGGAGGTATTACATAATCAATACCAAGCCCATCAAAAAGGGCTTTAACTGCAATATACACATTACCCAAATGTGGAAATGTTGCTTTCATTAAATAATCTCCTTTCCAACATATCTTTAAATGCTTCTATTCTTGTATCGATTCCCGCCTCCCCTGTATGTTCGTCAATTTTTAATATTAGGAAGGGAAAGTCAGGGACAGAGTTTTTTATCAGTTCAATTACTACTGAATCAATGCCACAGTTAAAAGATGATATATATATTATTCCATCTGCTGTTTTTTCTTTTGTAGCATTTACCGCAAAACCGTAATTTTCTCTTGCAAAGGTCCAAAAAGGTTTTTTGTATAAGTTTTCAGCTTCCTTTTGTAAAATATCTTCTTCCGTAAATTCAGATGTTATAACCCCTAAACCTAAGTTATTTAGTTTTTTAACGATATTCATATTTGAAAAGGAATCGTAAATATTGTAGGGATGGCCGGTTAGTGCAATATTTATTTCATATTCTGAATCATTGATACCTATATCATAATTGTTTTGTTCATTTAAGGCATTCATAAAGGCTCTTTTTACTTCATAATTATTTTTTCCTAAGAATTTCCCTGATATTTTTGCCCACTTATAGAGTTTGTTTTTTGAAGTTGCATAAATTGGCTCAGTGATTGTTAGAGGTAATTTCTCAATACTGTTGATTACCATTTCAGGCAAGCCACAGAATTTCGGACATATGTATTCATTTTTCCAAAGTTGCATAATACGAGGAAGAACTAGCACATCACATTTATCTTTTATTGAATCTACATGACCATGAAAAATTTTAACAGGCAGACATGCTTCATCTACACAGTATTTTACCCCTGCGTCTAAAATGTTTTTATTGGTATCTTCAGATACTATTACTTCAGCTCCCAATTGGCTGAAAAACGTAATTAAAAAAGGATGGTATTTGTAATACATCAATCCTTTGGGTATTCCTACCTTCATAATTCCTCCTTATTTGGGGACATTCCTTCAATGCATACCTCAAAGACTTACAATCGGGGACATTCCTTCAAAAGCTATCCCCAGAGAATCACCCAATTTTGAAGGTGTGTCCCCATACATTGTTTGGTGTGTCCCCATACCTTAAATAAAAAATATCACAAATTATATTATTACCTATAATTTGTGATATTATCCTTTTTACTTAAAAATTGACATGCATTTTTTGATAGAGTTACTCTTATCTAGGCTTGAGATGTATTTTTCATATATCTTTTAATAGCATAAACAAGTGACGGTATAAATATTAATTGAATAATAATTCCCGGTAATCCTGTTACCACTCCTCCTTTAACATACATAAGAGGATTCATTTTAACTGCGAATAGCTGTATTAATACTGCAACAGTTATACCTGCACCAATCCTTCCTGTTATCATGGAAATGATTAGTGATGGTATAGATGATAAATTAAACTTCCTTGTAGCAATGGATGCAGTAAGTCCGTAAATACCTAATTCAACTGCCATAATTATTGACATTGGAAACATTACAGGCATTCCTGTCAGTAGTCCGCTTGTTATAGGTGTAATAATTCCAAGGGCTAATGCTAATTGTGGCGGTAATAAAAAACCTCCTATTAATACAGGTATGTGCATTGGTAATGCAATTGGACCTGTCATACCAAACATATGAAATACCATTGGAAGTAAAATTCCGGTTGCCAATAATAATCCGCTTAATACTAATTCTTTGGTTGTAACTTTTCTATTCATTTAATCCTCCAAATAAAAAATAACCACGAAGTTTCATACTTTCTACCTTCATGGTTATTTTCCTTCTAATATTTTTTTTATTTTGATTTCAAGTTCGTTAAATATTGTTTTAAATTGCAGGCTTTCTAGCCCAATTACATCAATGTTGCATTTACTTACTGGTAATAGCAATTTCCTTGCGTGACTGCTTGCAATTGCCTCAGACATTTTAGGACTTATTTCTCCCATCATAGAATTTGCAGCTACAATGGCTAATGGTCCTATTATGATATCAACTTGATTGCACATCCATGAAATTGCATTTTCACCGGTTGATCCTTCATGGGCACCTGCTCTTATCATATTGGAAGTAGCTTGGGAGTTCGTTCCCAATGCAATGATTTCTATATCATTGTTATTCAAAGACTTCAGTATTTGAACTGCTTGGCTTCCAATGCCTCCGCCCATTCCATCAATAACAGCTATTTTCATATTCTTTACCACATTACTTTCTTGCAATATTTTATTATGTTTTAGTTTATCATAAGTTCATACAAAAGTAAATATTAAGAATTTGTTTGTTTTATCGCTCTATTTTCATTCAATTATAGCAGAGGAAGTTCGTGCCGCCCTTTTTGCTAATTACTTTACACGTATTAAGTTTTTGCAATTCTTATACATTCGCCGACTGTATAAGAATTGTCTGTTGTCATTATTTCGAACATATTAAGAAGTGATTTGTTATAGCTGATAAAAAGTCAAAATCCTTTCATATTTTATCTACCTTTTATGATTATTAATTTTATTAATTATATTCTTTTTAGATTTAAATTCATGTATATCTAATTGCCTCAAGGGTAAAATAAATTTGGAATTTAATAAAAAACAGGAGGTAATTTATTGAAGATTTACCGTGTAAATATGACAGATCTTTCATTTAAAATGGAAGATGTTCCTGAAAGATGGAATTTACTTGGCGGAAGGAGTTTAACTTCAACTATTGTGTCGGAAGAAGTAGACCCTACCTGCAATGCATTAGGAAGTAAAAATAAATTGGTATTTGCTCCGGGATTGTTGACAGGTACAAAAGCTGCAAATTCCGGCAGGTTGTCAGTAGGTGCAAAAAGTCCTCTAACAGGAGGTATTAAGGAAAGCAATTCCGGAGGAACGGCATCTCAAAGACTTGCAAAGCTTGGTGTTAAAGCTTTAATAATTGAAGGGATACCAAAGGAAGATAAATGGTATACAATTCATGTGCACAAGGATGGAGTCAATATTAAAGAAGAAAAGGAACTGATAGGTAAAGGAAATTATGAAGTAATTCATACAATTACCTCGCGATATGGAGAAAATACGGGAGTTATGACAATTGGTCAGGGTGGTGAAAACAAATTATCTACTGCCAATATTTCAGTTAAAGACCCAAAAGGTCATATGAGAAGCGCTGGTCGCGGAGGTCTTGGCGCTGTAATGGGTTCTAAAAAAATTAAGTTTATATCCTTAGATGATAATGATGGAGCAGGTATTGAAATTAACGACAAAGAAAAGTTCAACGCAGCAGCTAAAATATTTAATCAAGGTTTGTTAAGACATCCTGTAAGTGGTGAAGCTCTTCCTAAATACGGCTCAAATGTTTTGGTTAATATATTAAATGAAGCCGGAGGACTCCCAACTAAAAATAACCGTTTTGGACAGTTTGAAGGTGCTGAAAAAATTTCCGGTGAAACGATGCACGACTTAATAGTGGAAAGAAAAGGAGACACAACCCACGGCTGCCATGTAGGCTGTGTAATACGTTGTTCTCAAACATACAATGACAAAAAAGGAAACTATTTGACTTCAGGCTTTGAATACGAGACCATTTGGGCATTTGGCGCAGGGTGTACGGTTGATGATTTGGATATTATTGCTCATATAGATCATGTATGTGATGATATAGGTGTTGATACCATTGATACTGCCGGTTCTATGATGGTTTATATGGAAACAGGCTTGTTAAAATGGGGTGATGGAAAGGGAATCTTGAAACTTATTGAAAAAGAAATAAAGGAAGGAACACCTCTTGGCAGAATTTTAGGAAATGGTCCTGATTTTGTAGGAAAAGCATATGGCATAACACGTGTTCCTACAGTAAAAGGTCAAACAATGCCTGCATACGAACCAAGAGCCGTTAAAGGTATAGGTGTTACTTATGCGACAACTCCAATGGGTGCTGACCATACTGCCGGCTATTCTGTTACCCAAAACATATTGAAGGTTGGCGGATTTGTGGATCCTTTAAAAAAGGAAGGCCAAACAGATTTATCAAGAAATCTACAAGTAGCAACTGCAACAATAGACAGTACAGGTCTATGTTTGTTTGTTTCCTTTGCGGTTCTTGATTATGAAGAAGTGTATCATGCATTAATTGATATGATAAATGCACAGTATGGTATTAACTGGACAACAGATGATTTTGTTAAATATGGTCAAGATGTTTTGACGATGGAAGTTAAGTTTAACAGAGACGCAGGGCTTACTAAAAATGATGACAGACTGCCTGAATTTGTAAGAGAAGAACTTCCACCACACAACACTGTATGGGATATTTCCAATGAAGAACTTGATAAAGTATTGATATTTAAATAAGGAGGTTACTATGGAAGTCAATGTCAAATTATTTGCTACTTTAAGAGATGGTCGATTTAAAGAAGAAAAAGTGAAACTTCAAGACAATACTCAAGTTAAGGATATTATATGCAAGTATGCTATTCCTATTGAAGAAGTAAAAATCTGTTTAGTTAACGGCAGGGATGCTGATTTAAATCAATCCTTAAAAAACGGCGATACATTATCTTTGTTTCCACCTGTTGGCGGAGGTTAATAAATGTTTTCCAAAAGGTATGAAAGAAATTACAAAACAATATCACATGAAGATCAAGAAAGACTTGCCAAATCCACTGTTGCCATAGTAGGCTGCGGGGGTCTTGGTGGAACCATGGCTGAAGAGCTAACAAGGCTTGGGATAGGAAGATTAATTTTGATTGATGGAGATATTTTTGAAGAAAGTAATTTAAACCGTCAGCTGTTCTCCACCGAAAACAATATAGGAGAAAAAAAGGTTGAAGCAGCAAGGAAAAGATTGAAAGCAGTCAATTCTGAAGTAAAACTTACTTTATTTGACAAATGGTTTAATAAAGATAATGCAGAAAATTTATTTAGTGGTGCTGACTTAGTTTTAGATGCTCTTGATTCTATCAACAGGCGTGTTGAGCTTGAAAGTGCATGTAATGATTTAAATATTCCACTAGTATATGCGGGTATTGCTGGTTGGTTTGGTATGTTAGGCGTAAGTTTGCCTGGAGATTACAGTGTTTCTAAAGTTTTTAAAGAAGGTGAAATTGATAAAGGTGTTGAAAAGGAATGGGGAAATCCTGCTTTCACACCTTGGGTTTTATCCAGCTTAGCAGTTGCTGAAGCTGTGAAAATTATTGTTGACCGAGAACCCTCACTTAGAAATTCCTGGCTTCAAATAGATTTATTATATATGGAATTTGAAAATTTTAAAATTCAATAAATTGTATTAGGGGACGTGTTAGTGAAACTAACCCCGTCCCCTTGTCATCCATGTTCCTATGTCCCACTAGTTTATTTGGATGATGTTGCGTTTACTAACTTTATACATTCTTCCACATCAAATTTGTTGAATATTTCTCCTGATGTGTGAAGGTTTCTTGTTGGTATGGATATTACTCCACTTGGTACACCTTCTCTTGATGTATGGATTGGTCCTGCATCTGTTCCACCAAATTCTAAAATTTCATATTGATATTTTATATTGTTTTTCTCAGCAAGATATGTAAGCAAATCTTTTACTTCTGTATGAGTAATCATAGATTTATCCATTAATTTAATTGCTGCTCCACCGCCTAATTTAACTTCCATTTTTATTCCGTCTGGAGTGTCACCGGTTGCAGTTACATCAAGTGCAATTGCCAAGTCAGGATCAATACTGTAGCCTGCAGTTTTAGCTCCTCTGCATCCTACCTCTTCTTGTACTGAGAATACATAATATACATCATTGTCTGTTTGAGGATGATTTTTAAGTGCTTCAATTAATATATAGCATCCTATTCTGTCATCTGCTGCTTTGCATATTACACAGTCTTGAGTTTCGTAGTATTCGGTTTTGAATACACACATATCTCCAACACGGTAATTTTTTAGGATAAATTCTTTGTCAGTTGAAGCAACATCTAAGAACAGTTTACCCATCGTTATTTTTTCTTTGTCTTTTAATTCTTCCTGGCAAATTACTCCCTCAAGTCCATTATCAAATACCATGCGAAGTCCCAGTAGCTCTTTGGCATTAAGTCCGCCTACATTTGCAAAGCGTAGGAATCCTTTTTCATCAACATGAGTAATAATTAAGCCAATTTGGTCCATGTGAGCAGAAAATAATATTTTTTTGCCGGTACCTTTTTTTCTTGCTATAAGATTTCCAAGAGGGTCTATTGTTATTTCGTCTTCGTAATTTTTTATTTCATCCATAATCATTTCGCGTATTAATTTTTCTCTTCCTGAAGGACCGAAACAATTAGATAATTTTTTCATTAATTTACTGTTAAACATAAATTATTCCCCTTTCTGATTTTCAAGAATTACTTCTTTTGCAAGTTTTAACACATTATCTAAATCTATTTTGCTTGCCACGTTAACTGCTGAATGTATATATCTGCAAGGAACTGAAATAGCCACTACCTTAGCACCTTTTTTAGCTTTATGAATAACTCCAGCATCATTACCACCTGATGATGATCTTCTGTATTGATACAATATATTGTTATCTTCTGCAATTTTAGCAACACTTCTTACCACATCAATATCATAAACAGTAGTGCCATCCATCAATGACAAGGCTGCCCCCTTGCCTACTATAGTAGACTTATCGTAGTCCTCTACTTCAGGCATATCAGCACAAACTGTACCTTCCAATACAATTCCCAAATCCGGTTCCAATTGGTAGGCAGCTGTTTCTGCTCCTCTTAATCCTACTTCTTCCATAACAGTAAAGACACCGTAAAAATCAGCATCAAGCTTCATGTTTAATAGCTCCAATATCATGCTACAGCCTGCTCTATCATCCAAAGCTTTTGCCTTAATCATATTGTCGCCAAATTCAACATAATCGCTTTTAAAAGTTATATAGTCACCTATACTGACTAATTTTTCTGTTTCAGATTTTGAGTCTGAACCAATATCTATATATAACTTATCAATAGAAATTGATTTGCCTCTTTCATCGGCGCTCATTAAATGCACTGCTTTAGAACCTATAACACCAGGAATTTTTTTCTCTCCAACCAAGACTACCTTAGAATTTAAAACTCTTTGGTCAATTCCTCCAACAGCACTGAATTTTATGAAACCATCTGAATCAATGTGATTAACTATAAGTCCTACTTCATCCATATGTGCGGCAACCATTATAGTTTTATTTTTTCTTCCTTTATTATGAGCTATAATATTTCCAAGCTTATCAACATAATATTCACAGCCCATTTCACTTAATTTACTTTTTATGTAATTTCTTACTTCATATTCACAACCTGATACGCCGGAAAGTTCAGTTAATTCTTTTAAAAACATAATATTTCCTCCAAATCAGAATTATCCAATTCATTTATAAATCTGGCTATTGCTTTTCCTGCATTCTCCACATCCTTTACATCAATAGTTTCTACTGATGTGTGCATATAACGAAGAGGTATTGACAAAAGTATGCATGGAATTCCATCTCTTGATATTTGAAGTGCATCTGTGTCTGTTCCTGTTCCTGCAGGTGCTGCTTCATACTGCATAGGATAATTGTATTTTTTGCATACTTCAACAAACTTCTTAGTAAGCTTGGTATTTATTCTTCCACCGTATGCAACTACAGGTCCTTTACCTAAATGGGCTGTTTCAGGAGGCATATCAGGTGTCATTCCAAATCCCACATCAAGTACTATACCAATGTCCGGGTTTATTTTATAAGAGCTTGTTTTTGCACCCCTCATGCCTGTTTCTTCTTGACTTGTTGCTGTAAAATATACATTGCTTTTATGTGATATTTTCTTTAATTCTTTGGCTGTTTCTAGCATTACTGCTACGCAGGCTCTGTCATCAAATGCTTTTGCACTTATTACGCTACCCTGCAAGGATACAGGTTCTCTTTTTATAGTTGCAATATCACCGATTTTTACTATTTTTTCAAGTTTTTCCTTAGCAAATCCTGTGTCTATATATAAATCATTTAATTTAAGAGGTTTTTTTCTCTCTTCCTCACTTGTAACATGAGGAGGCTTAATTCCTATAACCCCAAAAATGTTTTCCTTCCCAAATATTGTTACCTCTTGAGCAACTAAAGATGCCGGATTAATTCCTCCCACAGAAGTGAAACTTAAAAATCCGCCTTCTAATATTTTAGTAACCATAAGACCTATTTCGTCTAT
>DATESJ010000260.1:0-3626 GCA_035270885.1 Sedimentibacter sp.
GGATACAAATGAACGGGGTTGTTGTCACCAGAAGGTGACAACAACCCCGTTCATTTGTCATTCCTTTGTCATTTTAGTTTCCTACATTAGCTACCAAAGCATCATAGAGTTTTTTAAGAGCTTTTTTTTCAATTCTTGATACATAGGATCTTGAAATTCCAAGAAGTTTAGCGATTTCCCTCTGAGTTTTATGCTCTTTGTTCCTTATGCCGTAGCGCATTTCTATAATTAATTTTTCTCTTTTTTGTAATGTCTTATCTAATATTTCATCTAATGCTTTTATTTTATCTTCTTTGTCCAATCTGCCTACAATTTCTTCACCCTCGTATTTAATTATGTCAATGAGATAAATATTATTGCCTTCCTTGTCTGTGCCTAGAGGTCCTTGTAATGATACTTCTTTTTTAAGTTTTTTGTCGCTTCTTATAGTCATAAGAACTTCATTGTCTATGCATTTTGCAGCATAAGTAGCAAGTCTTATACCCTTATTGTTGTCGAAAGTTGAAACTGCTTTAATTAAACCTATTGTTCCAATTGATATCAAATCTTCCTGGTCTATACCTACAGTTTTATATTTTTTTATCACATGTGCTACAAGACGCAGATTTCTTTCTATAAGAGTATTTCTTGCTTCCAAGTCACCTTCTTTAGACTTTTGGATAAGTATTGCTTCTTCTTCTTTGCATAAAGGCTGTGGAAATGAGCTTCCGTTAGTTATGTAACCAAAAATAAAAATTGATAGCGGTAATATTATTTGTAATAGATTTTCAATCAAAAAAACACCCCCAAAGTTATACATTATATGCAAGCAATTAAAAAAACTGTATGTACACTTAAAATTTTAATAAGGTAATATTTAACAGTATCGCTCTGTTAAATATTACTATTACGGGGACATTCCTTCATGGACTTACTTCACAGGCTTACCTACCATGAAGGTGTGTCCCCCTTCCTTGATTATCTATTGTTGTTTCTTGGTGGAGTTTGTGGTGTAGTGTTGTTTTGAGGCGGAGTTGCAGTGCCGTTTTCAGGTGGTACAATAGGTCTTGGCATTTCACCGTTGCCGTTCATAGGACAGTTCATTCGTCTCATCATTTCCCTTAGTTGCTCGCAGTCCATTTGTGGCATTCCGTTAGGCGTTCCCGGCATAGGATACATATTACCATCATTAGGGGTCATACCTGGAGTTTGCGGCATCCCTGGCATCATCCCCGGCATCCCTGGCATTCCTGGCATCATCCCCGGCATACCCGGCATCATCCCTGGCATTCCCGGCATCATCCCTGGCATTCCTGGCATCATTCCCGGCATTCCCGGCACCATCTCTGGCATCCCTGGAGTTCTTGGTATTTGTGGCATTTCAGGCGTCTGAGGCATCCCTGGCGTCTGAGGCATACCTGGCGTCTGAGGCATTCTTGGAAGTGCTGGCATATCACCATCAATATCAAAAGGTATTTCAGTTTCTGGAATAAATGGTCTTTGGTTAAACATATCTTCCATACCTGGCATTGTTGGCATTGTATTTGTTATTTGCATTCTTTGGTTTTGTGATACTTTGTAATCATTTATGCCCATTGGATTATAATTATTCTGCATTGAGTCGTAGTGGGGCATATTACTTCTATAATTTGAATAAATCATGCTATCCTCCATTAAATAAATTTTCCTTATATTAATATACGTTTGAAAAAAATATTAGTGAATTAAAAACTAAAGAATTCTTTACTATTTTGTCAACTTCATTTAATATATATATAAGTAAAAACAGGAGGATATAATGCATAAAACTAATTTACATACTCATAGTTTTTATTGTGATGGAAAAAACTCACCGGAAGAAATGGTTTTGGCCGCAATTAAAAACAATTTTAATTCATTGGGTATTTCATCCCACGGACCAGTATATGAGGACAATGACTGGAATATAAATCATGATAAAATAGAAGAATACATAGAAGTTGTTAATTCGTTGAAGGAAAAATACAAGGATAAAATTGAAATTTTCCTTGGCATGGAGTTAGACTATATTCCGGGGATAGGTTTTACAGAGCAATGTGAATCACTGATTAAAAGGCTTGATTATTATATCGGGTCTGTTCATTATTTGGGAACATTTAATAATGGTGTAATGTGGACTGTAGATTATAATATTGATGAACTCTTAAGGGGTTTAGATGAGAGTTTTCAAGGAAACATTAGGAAAGCCGTTGAAACATATTATGCAACTATTGCAGAAATGGCAGAAAAGTATCAGCCACCAATAATAGGACATTTGAATTTATTTAATAAAAATAATAAGAATAATATTTTATTTGATGAAAGTGAAGATTGGTATATAAAAGCAGTTCAAAATTGTTTGGATGTAATAAAAAACACATCTTCTGTCATAGAAATCAATACCGGAGGAATAGCAAGAAATTATACTAAGGAGCAATATCCTTCAACATTAATATTAAAAATGGTAAAGGAAAGAAATATACCTATTGTGATAAATTCAGATGCTCATACTATGGATGCTATTGATTGTAAATTTAATGAAATGTATAAACTGACAAAAGATTTAGGATTTGAAAACCTTGTATATTTAACTAAAGATGGTTGGAAAGAACAAAAAATAAATTATAGTAATGAAAATTATATATAATTATGTTATTATAATTAATAAGGAGATGAAATTATGATAAATATTTTACTTGTTACACATGGGGATTTTGGAAAAGAATTATTGAAAAGCTCTGAGCTTATTATTGGAAAAGTTGAAAATGCACAGAGTATTTCATTTTATCATAGTGACAGTTTTGAAACATTGCTTGGCAAGGTTGAAGAAAGTGTAAAAGATTTGTCTGATGATAAACTTATTGTATTTACAGATATGTATGGTGGAAGTCCATACAATGCAGTAGTTAGAGCAATGAAAAACAGGAATTTTTATCATATAACAGGCATTAATTTTCCTTTGTTTATTGATATTGCTATTAGTCGCGATTCCTATAGCTTAGAGGAAATTGCAGAAAAAATAATCAAAAACGGAAAGAAAAGTATAGTGTTTTTTAACGAGAAATTCTCAACTGACTGAGGTAGAAATGAAAAATAACGTATTTATTAGAATTGACGATAGATTATTGCATGGACAGGTAGTTGTATCCTGGATACCATATCTTAAAGCTAATGAAGTTGTAATAGCAGATGATGAATATGCAAATGACGAATTTATGTGCGAGCTTATAAAAAGCTCAGAACCTGAAGGGGTTTTAGTGCATGTGAAAACTATTGATGAAACAGCTGCCTTTTTAAATGAAGAAGATAAAGGAAATAACATACTTATACTACTGCGTACTATAGAAGGTATAAAAAGATTAAGCGACAATGTAAAAGTGAGCTATATAAATATAGGTGGTGTGGGTGCAGCTGAAGGAAGGAAAAGATATTATAATTCTATTCATTTAAGTGATGATGAATTAGATATTATAAAGGAACTTGTAAACAAGAATATTAAGGTGGAAATTAGAATGCTTCCTAAGGACAAGGCTGTTGAATTAAATGGTAATTAATATGACTGTTTCTGATTATTTTTTCCTTAGCATTTTTTATTTTTTGGCAAGCAGTACTGCACTGTCATTAGGTAT
>DATESJ010000261.1:0-13304 GCA_035270885.1 Sedimentibacter sp.
AAACTTTACATCAAGAAAAACTATGATGGTTGCTCAACAACTTTATGAAGGGGTAAATGTTAAGGGTGAGGGAAGTGTGGGTCTTGTTACCTATATTAGAACAGACTCCTTCAGATTATCTGATGAAGCTGTAGTAAGTGCAAAAGATTTTATATTATCAAATTACGGCGAAAATTACTACAAGAATAGGGTTTTTACAAAAACAAAGAAAAATGAAAATAAAATACAGGATGCTCACGAGGCCATAAGACCTACATCCTTATTACGTAGTCCTGAAATGCTTAAAGACAGCCTAACTTCCGATCAATACAAGCTATACAATTTAATTTGGAAAAGATTTGTTGCTTGTCAGATGCAAGATGCCGAATACGATGTTACTAAGGTTTTATTCAACAATAATGACAATATTTTTGAGAGCAGCGGAAAAATTCTTAAGTTTGATGGCTTTAAAATAGTATATAAATATACAGATGAAAAGGACGATAAGTTATTTCCGGATATGGAAGTTAATGAAGAGATGGAAATATCCAATATAGATCCCCAACAACATTTTACTCAGCCACCTGCCCGCTATACAGAAGCAAGTCTTATAAAAGATTTGGAGGAAAAGGGAATTGGAAGGCCAAGCACATATGCTCCTACCATAACAACAATTACAGGAAGAGAATATGTTGCAAAGGAAAAAGGCTATTTGTTTCCTACTGACATGGGTTTTTTAGTTACAGAAATGATGGAGAAATACTTTTCTAAAATAGTAGATGAAAAATTTACTGCCGAATTGGAAAATCACTTAGATGATGTTGCAAATGGAAATATTAAATGGCGCAGTATAATTTCAGACTTTTACAAAGGATTTAGAAATGATCTTGATGTAGCTGAAAAAGAAATGGAAGAAATAGAAATCAAGGATGAAGTAAGTGATGTAAAGTGCGAAAACTGCGGTGAATTCATGGTTATCAAAAGTGGAAGGTATGGAAAATTTCTTGCCTGTCCTAATTACCCGGAGTGTAAAAATACAAAACCTTTAAATGGCAAAGAAGCAGCTGAGGAAACTAATGAAATATGTGAAAAATGCGGCTCAAAAATGCTTAAAAGGAAGGGAAGATACGGAGAATTTTTAGCTTGCTCAGATTACCCCAAATGCAAAAATACGAAACCAATTATTAAAACTATTGATGTATCCTGTCCGCGATGTGGCAGTAAAATTGCAATTAAGTATTCAAAAGCAGGACGAAGATTCTTTGGATGTTCTAATTATCCAGATTGCAATTATATTTCATGGTTTGAACCTACTAAGGAAAAATGTCCGGATTGCAATGAATTGATGGTTTTAAAAAACAATAAACCAACATGCATCAATAAAAATTGTAAAAAAGACGAATAATATATTAAAGGTGTGGGGACACACCTCTTTAAAGGAAGAGGGACACACCTTCATGGTGGGCAAGTCTTTGAAGTAGGTCCATGAAGGAATGTCCCTGTACTTGGGATGGTCTTTGGGGTAGAGGAATGTCCCCAAATTTATATATATTTTTTATTTAAATATTGCCAAACAAATTTGGCTGTGATATACTAATCATAATTACGCACAGATTTTGATCGTGTTAGAGGTGTGCCTGTAAAGGTCTTTCACATGATATGACATTTCTGGTGGTAAAACAAAAGGAGGAAAAAATAATGGCAATAATTAGCATGAAAAAGTTGCTGGAAGCAGGAGTTCACTTCGGACATCAAACAAGAAGATGGAATCCTAAGATGGCAGAGTACATTTTCACAGAAAGAAACGGAATCTATATTATCGATTTGCAGAAAACAAGCGATAAAGTAGATCAAGCTTACAACTTTGTTAAAGAAGTTGTATCAAACGGCGACGAAGTATTATTTGTTGGAACAAAAAAACAAGCTCAAGAATCTACAAAAGCAGAAGCAGCAAGATGCGGAATGCATTTTGTAAGCCAAAGATGGCTTGGTGGTATGCTTACAAACTACCAAACAATCAGAAAGAGAATAGACAGATTAAACGCTCTTAAGACAATGGAAGAAGACGGAACATTTGCTCTATTAACAAAAAAAGAAGTTTTCAAATTAAAAAATGAAGCTGAAAGACTTGAAAAGTTTTTAGGTGGAATTAAAAATATGGATAAACTTCCTGGAGCATTATTTATCGTTGACCCAAGAAAAGAAAGAATAGCTGTACAGGAAGCTAAAATATTAGGTATTCCAGTTGTAGCAATTGTTGATACAAACTGCGACCCTGATGAAGTAGATTTCGTTATTCCAGGTAATGACGACGCTATAAGAGCTGTAAAGTTATTAACAGCAACTATTGCTGATGCAGTTCTTGAAGGAAAACAAGGCGTTCAAATGACTGAAGAAGAAGTTGAAGAAGACGATGTAACTGACGAAGAGTTAGAAAAAGTTGAAGAATAAAAAATAAAAAAATAAAAATAAAAACAAAGTAAGGGGTTAGGAATTATTTCCTTACGCCTTATTTTTAAATTATGGAGGTTATTAAATGACAATTACAGCTTCAATGGTAAAGGAACTAAGAGATAAAACTAATGCAGGTATGATGGACTGCAAAAAAGCATTAATAGAAACAAATGGTGATATAGAAAAAGCAATTGATTATTTAAGAGAAAAAGGATTATCACAGGTAGCAAAAAAATCAGGAAGAATAGCAGCTGAAGGTCTTACAACAGCATTTATATCAGCTGATGATAAAAAAGGTGTTGTATTAGAAGTAAACTCAGAAACAGACTTTGTTGCTAAAAATGAAGAATTCAAAAACTTTGTTCAAGAAGTAGCTCAGGCTGTTGCTGAAAATGATCCTGCTGATATGGACGCTTTAAAAGCAGTTGTACTTAGTGGTGGAAAAAATGTTCAAGATACATTAACAGATAAAATTGCAAAAATTGGCGAAAATATGTCATTAAGAAGATTTGGTGAAGCGAAAGTTGAAAATGGAGTAGTTGTTGGATACATACATGGCGGTGGTAAAATTTCCGTAGTTGTTGCTTTAGAGTCAGAAGGAGACAAAGAAGCTCTAAGTGTTTTAGGTAAAGATTTAGCAATGCAAGTAGCTGCTATGAATCCAAAGTATATTTCAACTGATGATGTTGATGCAGATTTTATAGCACATGAAAGAGAAATACTTATAGCTCAAGCTTTGAACGAAGGAAAGCCACAAAACATTGTAGAAAAAATGGTAGAAGGAAGACTTCAAAAAGAACTTAAAGAAGTATGTTTATTGGAACAAGCTTTTGTTAAGGACTCTGATATGACAGTTAAAAAAGTAATTAGTGAAACAGCAAAAAAATTAGGAAAAGACATTAAAGTTTCTAAGGTTTTAAGATATGAAGTTGGAGAAGGAATAGAAAAAAAATCTGAAAATTTTGCAGAAGAAGTTTCAAAACAAATGGGTTTATAATCCTGCAAGGCATAAATGGAGAACTGAATGGTTCTCCATTAAAATAAATATAGTTTTCAGGAGGATAAAATGTGCAAGTATAAAAGAATTGTATTAAAAATCAGCGGAGAAGCTTTGTCCGGTAATGCAGGCCATGGCGTAAATTCGGAAATAGTTACTAGAATTTCAAACGTTATAAAAAATATAAGTGAAATGGGCGTTGAAGTGGCAATTGTTGTGGGAGGCGGAAACTTCTGGCGTGGAGCTAGTGCAAAAGAAATGGATAGAACTACATCAGATTACATGGGAATGCTTGGTACAATAATAAACGGTCTCGCACTTCAGGATGCATTAGAAAAGATGGAAGTTGAAACAAGGCTTCAAACAGCAATAGAAATGAGACAGATTGCTGAGCCCTATATCAGACGAAAAGCAGTAAGACATTTAGAAAAGGGAAGAGTTGTTATATTTTCTGGAGGGTCGGGAAACCCGTTCTTTTCCACTGATACAACAGCTGCATTAAGAGCTGCTGAAATAAATGCAGAAATTATCCTTTTAGCTAAAAATGGTGTTGACGGTGTTTACAGCGATGACCCTAAAAAGAATCCAGATTCGGTAAAATATGAAGAACTTAATTATATTGATGTATTGAACAAAGGTCTAAAAATTATGGACTCAACAGCAACATCATTGTGTATGGATAATAAAATCCCTATCTTAGTTTTCGGAATTGAAAATCCTGAAAGTATTGAAAAAATAATTTTAGGGGAAAATATAGGAACTATAATTAAGGAGGCTTAGAAATGTATAAAGATTTAGTAATAAAATCAGAAGAAACAATGAGAAAATCAATCAATTTTCTTAAAGAAGATCTTGCCTCAATAAGAGCAGGCAAAGCTAATCCAAAGTTGGTTGATAAAATTCAAGTAAGTTATTATGGTACAATGACACCCTTGAATCAAATTGCAAATATTTCTGTACCAGAGCCAAGAGCTATTCTTATTCAGCCTTGGGATGCAAGTGCTTTAAGAGATATCGAAAAAGCTATATTAGTTTCGGACTTAGGAATCAATCCATCAAATGATGGAAAAACTATCAGACTGATGATACCTATTCTTACGGAAGAAAGAAGAAAAGATTTGTTAAAAGTAGTAAAAAAAGAAATAGAAAACTCCAAAATAGCAGTTAGAAATATCAGAAGGGATGCCATTGATGAAATAAAGAAGCTTGAAAAACAAAGCGAAATATCAAAGGATGATCTAAAGCGAGCAGAAGAAGAAATGCAAAAGCTAACTGACAGATACATAAGTATTGTTGATGATATATATAAAGAAAAGGAAAAAGAAATTTTAGAGGTTTAAATGAGTAGTTTAATCGGTTATCCTTTAAAGGAAGCTTTAAGTGAATTAGAGAACAAGAATAAAATTATTAATATAGTAAAAATAATGGGAACCAATAAGAAATTTAATAATAACTTAGACAGACCATATGTTGTCAGAGAAAATTATTACGATAATGAAGTTACATTATATATTTCTTACTTTTAAGGAAGGGGGACACACCTCTATGTTAGGGATAGTCTTTGAGGTAGAGGAATGTCCCCGTACTTGGAAGGGGGACGCTTTATGTTCCCCTAATTACCTTGGAACTTATATTATTTTAATTAGTGAGGCTTAATATGCTAAAAGAACATTCGGAAAAAATTCCTGAACATATTGCAGTAATAATGGATGGAAACAGAAGATGGGCAAAAAAGAAAAATTTGCCTACAAAATTGGGACATAGAGAAGGAGCATTAAGAGTAACTGATTTAGTTAGAAACTGTGCAGATATTGGTGTAAAATATCTGTCTGTTTACGCTTTTTCTACAGAAAATTGGAACAGAGACAAAAAAGAAATAGATTACTTAATGACTTTATTAATGGAATTTGTTATTAAAGAACTAAACAACTTACATAAAAACGATGTTAAAATTACAATGATGGGCAATATAGATGATTTGCCTGAAAAAACAAGAAAGGAAGTTCAGCGCTCTGTTGAACTTACTAAGAACAACAAAACACTACATCTAAACATTGCATTAAGCTACGGCTCAAGAAATGAAATAATAAGGGCTGTAAAAAATATTATAAATGACTATGAAAACAATGAAATTAATATAGAAGAAATAAATGAAGAAAGCTTTAACAAATATTTATTTACAAATGATATGCCTGATCCTGATTTATTAATTAGAACCAGTGGTGAAGTAAGGCTAAGTAATTTTCTTTTGTATCAGCTTGCTTATACGGAATTTTATTTCACGGATGTTTTATGGCCTGATTTCAACAAGGAAGAATTATTAAAATCAATCGAAAGCTATCAACAAAGAAAAAGAAGATACGGCAATTAGGCGGTGTGATATGGGACGAAGAGTGTTAACTGGATTTACGGGAGGAGCATTTATAGCTATTGTAACATATTTAGGTGGCTCCATTTATGATTTTGTATATTTTGGCATAACTTGTATAGCCATTTATGAATTATCAAAAGTCTTTTTTGATAATGGCTTTGATTACGGAGCCATTGTGAATTATGCCTTTGCAACTTTGTTATTTATAGAGAAAGTCACTGAATATAATCATTACTTTGACTTTTTTATGTTCTTGTACATATCTATCAATTTTCTTATTTTTATATTTAATAAGAAGGTTGATATTAAAAAAGTTTCAGAAACAGTTTTCATAGGTACCTATGTGGTGTTTTTTATGTACCATATGATGCTTTTGAATAATTCTGAATTTGTTTGGCTCGTTTATATAATTGCTTTCGGCTCAGATACATTTGCATATTTTACAGGTAAATTTTTTGGTAAAAATAAATTATACCCTGAAGTAAGCCCTAATAAAACTATTGAAGGTGCCATAGGCGGTATTATAGGAAGCACAATTTTATCAATAATTTATTTTAATTATTTAAGCATAAATAAATATTTTTACATTATAATATTTAGTGTAAGCGCATCTATATTTTCCATGGCAGGTGATCTTACAGCATCTAAAATTAAAAGAGAATTCGGAATAAAAGATTTTGGTTATTTACTACCCGGGCATGGAGGCATAATGGACAGATTTGACAGTGTTTTATTTGTTGCACCGGCAGTTTACTATTTTATTACGCTTTTTCTATAAAGGGAGGAAATGTATTGTTAACAATAATAGCATCAATTCTTGTTTTTTCTGCAATTGTCCTTGTCCATGAATTTGGACATTATAAAGCGGCTAAAAGCGTAGGTATAAAAGTATACGAATTTGCCATAGGAATGGGACCAACAATATTTAAAAAAGAAAGAAATGGAACTGTCTACTCTATTAGAGCTATTCCAATTGGTGGTTTTGTTCAAATGGAAGGTGAAGAAGAGGATTCAAAAACATCTACAAGTTACGGAACCAAGACAATAGCCCAAAGAGCAAAGGTAATTGCAGCAGGTCCTGTAATGAATTTTGTATTAGCTTTAGTATTGTTTTTAATAATAGCTTTTTCTTATGGAGTTTTCGGTAATCATGTAGATTACATAGATGAAAATTCAAATGAATATATAGCAGGATTAAGAACTGGAGACAAAATTATTTCAGTTAACGGTGATAAGGCATATATATGGGAAGATATCTTTTATGAATTAGTATCTCCTGAAAAAAGATCTTACACTCTTGAATATGAAAGAAATGGTGTAATTAAAGAAACAGAAATTAACAAAAATTACAGAAAAATAATTGGAGTTACATCAAATCTTATAAATGGAGAAACAACTACATTTGTTTCACCAACAGATATGACATCACCTGCATATAAAGCAGGAATTATGAACGGAGACAAAGTTGTTAAAATAAATGATGTTCCTATAAATACTTGGGATGAACTTACTAATCAAGTTGAACTGTCAGATAATACTGTTAAGGTTACAGTAGATAGGAAAGGTGAAATTCTTGACTATAACATTAATCTTCAAGAGCAGATATCAGTAAGATTTAATACTCAACTTGAAAAGTCATTTATGACTGCAATTTCTTCATCAATGTATAAAACAGTATATTATATAGAGCTTATGTTTAAAACTATAAGTCAACTTGTTTCAGGTAAATTAGGAAGTGATGCCTTAGGCGGTCCTGTAATGGTAATATCAATGGTTGGTGAGGCTGCTGAAAGTGGA
Organism: Sedimentibacter sp.; assembly: GCA_035270885.1. Lineage (GTDB taxonomy): Bacteria > Bacillota > Clostridia > Tissierellales > Sedimentibacteraceae > Sedimentibacter. Next base: position 7,599 of record DATESJ010000261.1, read on the forward strand.
ATACTTTCACTTCTAAGCTTAGCAGCATTTATAAGCATTAACTTAGGCTTTATGAATTTGTTGCCCGTTCCTGCCTTAGATGGAAGCAAGCTAATATTTTTAGCAATAGAAGGAATAAGGGGTAAGGCCATACCTATTGAAAAAGAAGGCTATATACATTTTATAGGATTTGTGTTTTTAATAGGCTTTATGTTGTTTATTACTTATAAAGATATACTTAGAGTGTTTAGGATATAGAGGAAGATGTAAAAAGGAGGGGGGACACACCTTTAATGTATTGAAAGTCTATGGAGATAGCATTAAGGAATGTCCCCGTACTACGTTATTATGGATAAAATATTAAGAAGAAAAAGTAGAAAAGTTATGGTAGGTGATGTGCAAATTGGTGACGGTGCGGATATATTGGTGCAGTCCATGACAAACACCTTCACTAAAGATATTAAGTCTACAGTCAATCAAATATTGGGATTAGAAGAAGCAGGCTGTGAAATTATAAGAGTAGCAGTTGCTGATAACGAAGATGCAGATGCTATTAAAGAAATAAAAAAACAAATACATATACCAATAGTAGCCGATATTCATTTTGATTATAGATTAGCTTTAAAAAGTATTGAAAATGGAATTGATAAATTAAGAATTAATCCTGGTAATATAGGCAGTATGGATAGGGTGAAAAGCGTTGTTGAATTAGCTAAGCCAAGGAATATTCCTATTAGAATTGGAGTCAATGCCGGAAGTATACATAAAGAAATATTGAAAAAGTATAATGGCCTTCCTACATCAGAAGGAATGGTTGAATCTGCTTTAGAACATGTGAGAATATTAGAAGGCCTTGATTATGGCAATATAGTAATTTCCATGAAGGGTACTGATATTAAAATGACCATTGATGCTTATAAAAGTATGGCATCGAAAGTTAATTATCCTCTTCATCTTGGGATTACTCATGCGGGAACATTATTTGAAGGTAGTATCCGCTCGGCTATTGGTGTAGGAAGCCTTTTAGCTGATGGCATAGGTGATACTTTAAGAATTTCCTTAACAGATGACCCAAGAGAGGAAGTTAAGGTTGCAAGAGAAATTTTAAAAAGTCTCTCTTTGAGAAACTTTGGTATAAACTATATCACTTGCCCTACCTGCGGAAGAACGAAAATACAGCTTATTGAACTAACTAAGATAATCCAGGAAGGATTAAAGGATGTTAATAAGCCTATCACTGTAGCAATAATGGGTTGTGCTGTTAATGGTCCCGGAGAAGCAAGGCAATCAGATATAGGTATTGCCGGAGGAGTAGGAGAAGCTTTGCTATTTAAAAAGGGTGAAATCATAGGCAAGGTTAAAGAAGAAGATATAGTTCAAAGATTATTGGAGGAAATTGAAAAGTTACCTTAGGTTGACTTTATTTTCAAATGTAGTATAATTAATATATATGAAAAAAGTTGAATTAATAATTCAACGGTTTATTATAATTGTTATTCAACTATCTAAAGGTGTTAATTAACAATAATAGCATAAAATTTAAGGAGGAATACAATGTCAGAATTAGGAATTTTGAAAATTGAAAAAAGAGAAAGCCCAAATAGCAGAAAAAGCAAAAAACTGCGAAAGGATGGTTACTTACCAGGAAGCATTTCATGCAGGGGAAAGGATTCAGTTTCAGTTAGCATTAAAGCAGATGAACTAAGAAAAGGCCTTGCATCATATGGAAGAAATGCATTGTTTAAATTGACAATGGATGACGGAGCAGTTACAGGCATGGTAAAAGACATTCAAGTTTCACCTGTAAAAGGAAATATGGTACACGTTGATTTTCAAGAAGTATCATTAACTGAAGAAATTCGTGCTGATTTATCAATTGTGCTTAAAGGAGTAGATATACTGGAATTTAATAAGTTAATGCCTTTAAGACAGCTTGACGTAATTATAGTTAAAGGACTTCCACAGAATATACCTGACGATATTACAATTGATGTTTCCACTATTAACAAAGTAGAAAACATTTATTTAAAAGACATTAAATTACCTGAAGGAATTGTTCCTGAAGGAGACCCTGAACAAGTTATAATTTCAATTGTTGAAACTAAGAGAGCAGGCGCTGATGAATCAGAAGATGAATCAGAAGATGAGGAAATAAGCTTAATATAAATATAGGGGGACTTCAAGGTCACCAATAAATAAAAGTACAATCAAAAAAATGATTGTATTTTTTATATTAATATGTTAAATTTATGCTACAAATGAAATACAAGGAGATAGCTTATGAAGTGGAAGGGAAGAAGAGGAAGTTCTAACGTGCAGGACCGAAGAGGCATGAGTGCATCCAAGGGTGTGGTAGGTGGAGGCATAGGAACAATAATTTTATTTCTTGTAATAACATTATTAGGAGGAGATCCTTCTTCATTAATTAACAATTCATCCTTTATAAATCCGGCACCATCTCAATATGTAGAATCTGCAGAAGATAATGAATTAGCAGAGTTTGCTTCTGTAGTACTTGCCGAAACAGAAACAGTATGGGATGATTTATTTGAACAAGAAGGCTTGCAGTATGAATATCCATATTTAGTACTGTATTCAGAATCTGTGCAGTCAGCATGTGGTAATGCTACTTCTGCTGTTGGTCCCTTTTATTGTCCTGGAGATAACAGCGTATATATTGATTTAAGCTTCTATCAGGAATTAAAACAAAATTTTAAAGCTCCCGGTGATTTTGCATTTGCATATGTAATAGCTCATGAAGTAGGCCATCATGTGCAAAATCAATTAGGAATTACCAAACAAGTTATGGACTTAAGAAATAGATTAAGCGAAAAAGAATTCAATCAGTACATGGTAAGATTAGAGTTACAAGCAGATTATTTCGCCGGAGTATGGGCTCACTATGTAGAAAGAGCAAATCTTCTTGAAAGAGGAGATTTCCAGGAAGCATTAAATGCAGCAAGTGCTGTAGGTGATGACCGTATTCAAAGTGAAGCATGGGGATATGTTGTTCCGGATAAATTCACACATGGTACATCAGAACAAAGATCAAAGTGGTTCAATAAAGGTTTTGAATTAGGAACCTTACAAGACGGAGATACTTTCAATACTAACGATTTATAAGAAGATAGGGACCACCTTTAAGGCAGAGTAAGTTATACTCCTAGGTTAAAGGAAGGTCCTTATTTTTTTACAATTCTTCTATATGAATAAGCTCTTCGAATGAATTAAGCTTTTGTATAACTTCGATATGACTTATGCGTTCTTTTGTTTCTAAAGTAATTATAGCAATAACCGACACGTGATTTTGTAGTGTGTCCTTTGTTATTTCGATATCACGTACTTTATAGCCAGTTTTATTGCAATGAATTATAAATTTATCTAATTGCTCTATTGATTTAAAAGAAGTGTAAATATTAATCATTTTGTTGTTTGAAGTAAGCAGATAATCAATTTTTTTAAAAAATGTAATTATAATAAAAACAATCAAAGCAACTATAATGGCACCTGAATAAAAACCAATACCAATTGCAAGACCTAAACATGCAGAGGCCCATAAACCTGCTGCGGATGTAAGACCTCTTACTTGACTACGGCTGGTTACAATTATAGTACCGGCACCTAAGAAACCAATACCACTGATTACTTGTGCTCCAAGCCTTGCTGGGTCGCTGCCACCAAAATTGTTATAAATAAATTGGTTGGTCATCATTACTAAAGCCGAACTTAAACATACTATCATATAAGTTCTAAAGCCAGCAGGCCTATTTTTCCTACTTCTTTCAAGGCCAATAATTCCTCCGAAAATCATCGAAAGTATTACACGCAATGTTATTGAAACAATATTTAATTCATATAAATTTTCGATTTAAAATACCTCCTTTGTATTTATTGATATATATTATTATATCTGATATTTTCGATAAATATTATAGTATAGAATAAAAAAACGGAACTTAATCCGTTTCTCAAGAAATATGGTTAGGGCATCTCAGGAAGCCATGCCTGATTATCTTCAAAATCTAGTTCAAATATTCTTCCCATATCCTTTTCATATTTAGTCTGATGATATTTAAAAAGAACTTTTCCTTCATTCATAACACCTAATATTTCAATTTTTCCTGTGTTATGGCTCATAACATATTTAAAACTTTTGTCCATACCACTTAAATTCTTTTTAGCTTCTTCAATTAATGCACATGCTCGTTTTATAGGAACCTGGAATTGACTTTTTACCCCTGAAACAGGTCTGCATTGGAATATATAGTAAGGCACCACACCTATTCTTATTAAATTTTTCATTAGTTTTTCAAGTGTATTTGAATTATCATTTATACCCTTTAATAAAACTGTTTGATTTCTAACAACAATTCCTCTATTTCTTAATTCACTTATAGCTTTTGCAGATTCTTCTGTTATTTCATTTGGATGATTATAATGTGTAACAATATATATTTGTTTTATTTTATTATAATGTTCTAAAATATTTAACAACTCTTCATCACTATAGATTCTTACTGGAAAAACAACGGGAATTCTTGTTCCAAAACGAATATATGTTAAATGATCTATGGTCGATAATTCTTTTAGATAATGTTCAATTTTATCGTTACTGTTTAAAAAAGAATCCCCACCGGATATCAGAACATTTGTCATATCTTCATGTACATTAATATAGTTTATTATATCATCAAAATGTTTGTTAACTTCATCATCATTTTGACCTACAAGTCTTTTCCTAAAACAATGTCTGCAATACATAGCGCAATTACTAGTTGATAGAAGCATTGCCGTTTCCTTGTATTTATGCTGAAGACCGGTGACTACTGTATTGTCAGCTTCACCGCTTGTATCAAAGCTTCCACTCATATCAGTTTCTTTTATTGACGGTATGCATAGTTTTCTTATGGGGTCATCAGGATCATCTTTATTGATTAATGATAAATAATATTTTGGTACAGACATGGGATATCTTTCAATAATTTGCTTTAATTTATCTAGTTCATCATTGGACAAACAAAGGTTTAAAGCTTCTAAAATTTCTTCTGCAGTAGTTATATTGTTCAATAATTCTTTTTTCCAATCCATATACTCATCTCCTTTATTTTGATTTTGCTAAACCGAAAGCTGTCTTGATACAATAATATAATACTAAATTGTATAGTAATCTAATAAATTTTGAGTAATTCTTTTTGACAGATTTATGATTTTACCTTAAGAAATATTTTTAAGAGTTGAAGGCAATTTAAAAGATCGGCATGCAAAAATATGATTATTAATATTATCACTTAAAACGAAATTAGTAAAGCGATTTCATGTCGATTTTCGAAATTATTACTAATCGTAATCAAACGAAACGTCACTATTTAAATTGTTTATAATATTTTCTTGTATTTATTGAATTTGAAATTTTATTTTGTTATACTATTTGTTAGAAGATAAGGGGAGACTAATATGGTTTTTAAGAATATATTTGCTGATTTTAATGGCCTTGAAAATATAACAATTGAAAAAGTTGAAGTTGTAAAAAACAAAAATACTGTTAATTTTCATGCAAGCAGCCAAGAAATTATTGATTTTTTTAATATAGAAAATGCTGAAAATAAAATAAAGAAACATTATAACAATTCTGTAGATATAAAATTGTATATACAATATAAACTGAGTACAAATGAAGCTTATGATATAAATAAAGTTAAGGATAATATATTTTACTTAATCATTAAT
>DATESJ010000262.1:0-10404 GCA_035270885.1 Sedimentibacter sp.
GTTTTCAACAGGTCTCACATATATTGGTGGGTCAATAAGTCCAGTAGGTCTAATTATTTGCTCTATAACATTTTGTGAATGCTCTGCCTCATATGGCCCCGGAGTTGCGCTTACAAACACAACTTGATTTATAATATTTTCAAATTCATCAAATTTCAGCGGCCTGTTATCTAAAGCAGATGGAAGTCTAAAACCGTAATCGACCAATGTTGTTTTCCTTGCTCTATCCCCATTGTACATACCTCTTACTTGAGGAACAGATGCGTGGGATTCATCAATTATCATCAAAAAATCCTTTGGAAAATAATCTAAAAGTGTATAAGGCCTTACTCCAGGCTCCAAGTTGTTTATATGTCTAGAATAGTTTTCAATACCGTTGCAGTAACCCATCTCCTGGAGCATCTCAATGTCATAATTAGTTCTTTGTTCTATCCTTTGTAATTCAAGCAATTTATTGGTACTTTCAAAATACTTAAGTCTTTCTTGTAACTCAACCTTTATATTTTCAACTGCTCTGGTTACATTTTCTTCTGTGGTAGCATAGTGAGTTGCAGGAAATATGGATATATGGTTTCTCCTGCCTAATATTTCTCCTGAAACCGTATTAATTTCTGTGATTCTATCAATTTCATCACCAAAGAATTCCACTCTTATTGCATTTTCAGAAGATGAAGCAGGAAATATTTCCACTGTATCTCCTCTTACTCTGAATGTTCCCCTGGTGAATGCTATGTCATTTCGTTTATATTGAATTTCTACTAATTTCTTTATTATTTCATCTCTGTCCTTGTTCATGCCCGGTCTAAGAGATATAACAAGATTTTCATAATCAATAGGGCTTCCTAACCCATATATACAGGAAACACTTGCCACTATAATAACATCTTTTCTCTCAAAAAGTGCTGCGGTTGCAGAGTGTCTTAATTTATCTATTTCATCATTGATAGATGCATCTTTTTCTATAAAAGTATCACTCATTGGCACATATGCCTCTGGTTGATAATAATCATAATAGCTTACAAAGTATTCTACAGCATTGTCAGGAAAAAATTCTTTGAATTCTGAGCATAGCTGAGCTGCCAATGTTTTGTTATGAGCCAAAACCAAGGTTGGTTTTTGTATCTTTTCAATTATATTTGCCATTGTGAATGTCTTTCCTGAGCCGGTAACTCCAAGAAGTGTTTGATATTTATAATTTTTCTCCAATCCTTCAGCTATTTTTTTTATTGCATCAGGCTGATCGCCGGTTGGTTTAAAATCTGATTTTAATATAAATTCACCCATAAGGTGTCTCCTTTTTTCTAAACGTATGTTCGTTTTATTATATAACTTTTGCATAGCATAGTCAATAAAAATTGTTCTCCCAATAGTGGCACTTGTTTCAAAAAAATCCTACAAATGATAGGCATTCGTAGGATTGCTTTTTAATTGTCGCTTGCTAATTCTGTTAGAGTATGGCCATCAATGCGGTATACTGTCCATTCATCCATTTGCTGTGCATTCAAGGATAAATAGAAATCTATGCTGGGTTTATTTGTATCCAAGCACCACCACTCTAAGCGTCCACAGCCCTCCTCCACGGCTATTTGAGCAAGTTTTTTAAGAAATGCTTTTCCATAGCCTCTAGCTCGAAATTCAGGGCGAACATATAAATCCTCTAAATAAATTCCGGCTCTTCCTAAAAATGTTGAAAAGTTATGAAAATATAGTGCAAATCCCATAGGCTTTCCATCAACTTCACCTAACAAAACTTCTGCGCTTTTCTTTTCAAAAATCCACTTGTGCAAAATTTCCTCCGTTGCAACAACCTCTTTCAATAAACCTTCATAATCTGCAAGCTCTTTTATATACTTCAATATTAAAGTTACATCCGATTCTTCTGCATATCTAAATTTAACTTGTGACATTTCTTTCTCCTTAGCAATATGTATATTTTATAATTAAGCTCTTAATTTTTAATACTTACTATTCTGCTGTCTAAAGTTTCTGTTGTGATTTCTATTACTCCGAAACTTGCTTTTCCATCCTTTGGAAATATGGTACTTCCAGGATTGAAAAATAGAATATTATCAATAATTTCATTCATAGCTTTATGAGTATGACCGAACAAAACAAGGTCAGCTTTATTTTTCTTAGCAAAATCCTTTAACTTATTTAAATGTGATTTCACATTATGGAAATGTCCATGTGTTATTATAAACTTCTTACCTTCAATTTCTTGGATTAATGTAGGTTCAATTCCTATAATACTATAGTCACAGTTTCCGGGAACATTTAATACTCTACTAATATTAAGTTTTTCAGCAAACTTTTCTGCATCATTGTAGTTATCACCACAATGAATTAGCATATCAAATTGTCCTTCTTTTTTCATATCTTCAATTTGAGAATCTAGAATTACATTGTGACTGTCACTTATTATCAAAATCTTCAAGAGCTGCCTCCAATTTATCCTTTAAATTCCTCAATGCATTTGCTCTGTGACTAATTGTATTTTTTTCTGCCTCAGTCATTTCGGAAAAGGTCTTATCTGTTCCTTGAACAACAAACAAAGGGTCATATCCAAAACCTCTAATGCCTCGCTCCTGAAGTTCTATGTAACCTTTGCAAATACCTTCTGCAAACAGCTTGCTTCCATCTTCCAAAATAACTGCTATAACTGTCTTAAAATAAGCTGTTCTTTTTTCCTTTGGATAATCCTTTAGTTTAGATAAAAGAAGTCTATTGTTATCAGTATATGTTGCATCTTCCCCTGCATATCGTGCAGAATATACTCCAGGCTCTCCATTTAAAGCATCCACAAATAAACCTGTATCATCGGCAATTACTATACCCTTTGTCAACTTATGGAGCTCTTCAGCCTTTTTTAGAGCATTTTCCTGCAAAGTGATGCCATCTTCCACCACATCAAAATCCTGGTAACCTAAATCATCTTTAGATACAACCTCAAAGGGCATATCCTGCAATATACCTTTTATTTCATTAACCTTATGAACATTTCCACTGGATAAAATTATTCTTCTATTCATTTATTATGTCCCCGCTTATTTCTTCTCCCAATGCATTTTTTTGTATTTCATATAAGTCCTTGCATCCTTTTGTTGCCAAAGATATTAATTGCATCAATTCATCCTGTGAAAATGTAGCTTCTTCGCCGGTGCCCTGAATTTCTACGAATCTACCTTTATCTGTCATAACTATGTTCATATCAACTTCAGCTTTGGAATCTTCTTGGTAGCATAAATCAAGTACTGCTTCTCCATTAACTATTCCTACGCTAACTGCTGAAAGGAATGACTTAACAGGAATTTTTTCTATTAACTTATTATTCTTTAAATTGTTAAATGCATCTATCATAGCAACAAATGCTCCAGTAATAGAGGCTGTTCTTGTTCCTCCATCTGCTTGAATAACATCACAATCTATCCATAGTGTTCTTTCACCGAAACCTCCTAGATCAACCACTGACCTTAAGCTCCTGCCTATAAGTCTTTGAATTTCCTGCGATCTGCCATCTATTTTCCCTTTATTTATATCACGGAATTTTCTACTACCTGTTGAGCCTGGTATCATGGAATATTCTGCTGATACCCATCCTTTTCCCGTTCCTTTTAAAAATGGAGGTATCTTGTCCTCTATCATTGCCGTACATATTACCTTTGTGTTTCCCACTTCAATTAAAACTGAGCCCTGGGGATACATTATATAATTCCTTGTTATTTTAACCAATCTCAATTCATCATTTAATCTCTTATCTATTCTTATCATTTATTTACTCCTAACATGAATAGGGATATAAAGAAATATCCCATAATTTGATAAATATATTATATCCTAATCGGACTTATTTAACAATAAATATTAATACCAGGCCAAGGGGAACATAAAAAAGCTCCCTAAGGAACTTTTTTATGTTGAAACTTTATGCTATATTGTCACTTCATCCAATTCTCTTAAATCATATCTATTGATTATATCTATAAGCTTTATTGCATACTGTGAATCTGTAGCATATCCACATCTTTTCAGCTCCCATGCTCCATTTGTACTGTCATACATTACTTCTCTAAAAGGTGCATATCTTTCTCTTAGAAGCAAAAGATCCTTATGATCTTGCCAGCTTTCTTTTTCATTATCGTAAGCTCTGAATTCAGCATCAATCCTAAAGGCTACACCGTTATACTCTTCCCATGTATTAGATGTTACAGATCCTTTTGTTCCTTCGCCCTTTATTCCAAAAAGGTTATATGAAAATTTGCCATCATATTTGTCTACAGGTACACTTTGTCCCCATCCTGTTTCCAATATTGCCTGTGCTACCTGTAATGCTGCCGACATTCCTGTCTTTCCTCTTGTATTTACAGCTAAATCAGAAACCAAATCCAAATACAAATCTTTTTCTATTACAGGTTTTGCTGAATATAGCTGGCCTGTATAAATTGTAAATTTAACTTCTTCCGTCTTAATTGTCTTTTGGTCGTAGGTCCCTTCCGCTCTTATGATCCATGAGCCATCATCACCTTTTTCGGGAACAATTGCTGCGGTATTGCCTTCTGCTATTACCATTGATTGCCCTGTCTTAGTATTTGTAAGGATATATTTTATGCCATCTATTTTTACATTGGTTTTTACATTTAAGTTTGCAGTTGTGGTTAAAACCTGTCCAGGTCCCACTCCCTGTAACAAAAGCTTTGGATTGCCTGTTACATTAACTGTAATCCTTTTGCTTATATGAGTGTTGCCGGCAGTATCTTTTACCTTTACATACAAATCCTTGCTGCCTGCTTCTTCAGGTGCCGGGAACCATGTGTATGAACCATAAGCTGCTTTATGCATCAATGTTTCTTCACCTGTTGTGTTGTCAATTATATAGTATTCTGTATCAGTAACATTAAAATTTCTTTGTGCCAACAAAGTTACCGAGCCATCAATAGATTGCCCCTGCTTAACTCCGCCTAAATACAAGTAGTTGTCAACATCAATTCCAATATTAACATATTCTCCTTCATATGCATTTCCCTTTGTGTCATAAGCAATAACTCTTACTGACATTCTACCGTTGTCTTCCATTACAGGTATCATATTAAATGGTATCTCCGGGTCAATTCCAGGTGAAAGATATGTTGCACCATTATCAGGATTTATCATTTCATATTTTACATATGAAGCCAAAAAGTTTAATGTTGTACTTAAAGGTACCTTATCTTCTCTAATCATCTGACCTTCAGTTATACCATTGAGTTTTATTTGTGGATTAATTTTTATGGTAACAGCTATTGAATCTCCTGATAAAAATTTACCCTGCGCATCATAAAATGCTGCAACTAAAACTTTTGATCCGTTGTTTTCCATAGCTGGAACCCATTGATAGGTCTTTGTTAAATCTCTTCCCCCTGCAATAACAAATCCCTTTGCAGTATCACTATCTAAAAGAAGATATTTGATTTCTTTTGCTCCAGTAGGTATTTTTGAAACTTTAGTATATAAATCAGTTGTTCCATTAATAGTTTGTCCGCTTTTAACTGATGAAATTTCCACATCAAAAAATGGTATGACTTCTGAACTGTCATGGGAGTCTATATAAACCGCTCTTTCATCATTGTTCCATTCTATACCTACTCCTAAGGCATTGCTAATTAAACGAATTGGAACAAAGGTACGGTCTTCCTTTATTTGAGGAGCCACATCAATCATAGTATAAGTTGTTTCATTGTCATTGGTGAATTCAACCAAATGACTATCAATTCTAAGAACTATATGAATATCTTCCTTAGAAATATGTACAGCTCTATTATCATTATCCCATTCAACTTCCGAATCCAATTCTTCTGCTATCACTCTTATTGGCACTAATGTTCTATCATTGCTTATATATGGATCCACCTCTGTCTTGACTTTCTTGCCGTCTATAACAAGCTTAATTGAGTTTTCTGCATAAACTTCAGGCTCATTGAACTGAACCAAAATAATTATCAATAACAATGAAATAAAAATTGGCCATTTTATATATTTTATTTTCATATTCCACCTCTTTATCAAGTTATCCAAGATTCCCACTTATAGAAATGGGGCTTTCTTTTTCTCTTCTTTTGTACATTATACCATGAAAAAAGACATGATAAACATTAACATTACATTACAATTTGACTAGTTTTATATGAGAGTGTGTTTATGAAGCTACTTCCAAGGGAGATACGCCCACCCAAAGCTTTAAAACATCAGACAATACAAGTTTATTTACAGTAAGTTGATACTCTGCATTATTAAATTTTAATATTCTTTTATCAATAACCTGTACAAGAATATCTGCATCCAGATTTTTTATTTCTTTCCCTAATGAAGGGTTGAATTTTTCTTTTATTGCTTTTTCTATTTCAATGTTGTCTATTTGGTCTACTTTTTCTTGACTTAAATTTGCAAATTCCAATATGACAGAAATATCCTTTAGCACAATATTGGAATTGTTTATTGATTTTTCCAACTTATCTAATTTTTCATTTTTATCAGCAATTGTATGCTCTAAATAAGCAATTTTCTCATAAAAAGCATCCATTCTATAACTTACTAACATACTTATACCCAAAGAGCCTATAACTGTTCCCCAAATCAATCCTGTTATAAAGCAAATAAGGAACTTATAGCCGCTACTATTTTTTATTTCCCCCATATGGCACCGCACCTTTGAAGGAGCCTGATGAATTCATATCCCACATTTGCTCCAGTTAAAGAAATCAATATATAAAATGCTTGTTTTATCAGTGTTTTAATTTCACCTTCAAATAATCCCTTTTCAATTACTGCAAAGGATGTAAAGGTTCCTCCCAAGGATGCCGCTATAGCCCATATTTTGATTGATCCTGCAACATCTGTCATAACCTTTAAAGGAGGATTATTGGTTATTACAGCTCCAAGCCCTGAAAACAAACTTGCTCCTACTACTACTCCAAAAGCTATTAAAAAGTTTTGCACTATACTTGAATAAAAATAAGACATTTTATCACCATACTTTTACCTTTTTTTATAAAGTATGATTAATAAAATGTCTTTATGAGTAAATTATTGTTCTTTTATAAAACCTAACCTATAAGCATCTAAAAGCATTTCCAAATCTTTTATCTGTGTTTTCATCACTTCGCCTGCATCTGTATCTCTAACTCTTTTTCTTTCTACTTCCTTTTCTAACACCATGGTTGTTGAGTGAATATCTTTTTCTTCTTCTATGGCTTTTTGTGTTGATTCGAAAGGATCGTGAGATACCAAAAGCAAGCCGTAGGAATTATATATAAGTGTGTAACCTGCAATTCCTGTAGTTCCCTGATATGCTCTTGAAAATCCTCCGTCAATAACGATTAATTTTCCGTTTGCTTTTATTGGACTTTCACCGCTTTTAGATTTAACTGGCACATGGCCATTAATAATGTGAGAACAATCAGGATTTAAACCAAATTCCTCAAAGATTATTCTGCACATTTCTTCACTATCTTCTAATTTAAAATAATAACTTTTTTTCTCTTTATGAGTTTCCTTGTCTTCAATAAAATATCTTTCAAATGTAGTCATTTTATCTTTGCCAAACAAAGGAGAGTCAGCACCTGTCCACAAATACCAGGTAATATCCATACCATATTGTTTTGCTTCAGGGTTGTTTTTATGAAAATATCCTTCTCTTACTAAAATTTCAAGTCTGTCAAAGAAATCTTTGCCACTGTAAGACTTGCCTGATGAACCGATTTGTACTTTCTTGAATGTACCATCTTCATTTACCGGAATACATCCGTGATATAGAAGATTTGAATTAAATTTCAAGTACATACTGCCATTTGCCAACAAAAATCTCATATGCTTTTGTAATTTTTCACTATTTAAGAAAGATGATTTTAATTTTTCAATCAATTCTTTTTCCTCTATGTTAAGAGCATATGGGTTCTTAGGGTCAATAGTAGGGAAATTTTTATCATTCAATTGATATATTTTGTTATTTAAATTGATTGTTCCTTCTTCATAATTAATTTTATCCAGCAACAATCTATCTTTCATTTTAAAATGAGGTCGTCTATTTATTATTTCGCCTTCCAACTTAAATTGTATAATAGAAATTGCTTTATGCATTTTGGCAATAAGCTTTAAATCATTATCTGAATATACAATATCACTTTCAACCTTAGGTTTAAACTGAATACAATCATCATCACTGTAAAAATCAAGGGCAAATGTTGCTAAAGGTAGTACATTTATACCATAGCCGTCTTCAATTGTATCTAAGTTTGCATATCTAGCACATATTCTAATAACTGTTGCAATACACGCTTCACTGCCTGATGCTGCACCCATCCACAAGGCATCATGATTACCCCATTGAACATCCACAGTGTGGTAATTCATAATAGTATCCATAACCTTATCGGCACCAGGGCCTCTGTCGTAAATATCTCCCACAATGTGAAGTCTGTCTATTACTAATCTTTGAATAAGTTTTGCCATAGCAATTATAAATTCGTCAGCTCTTCCTATTCTTATTATTGTATTTATTATTTCGCTGTAGTATTCTTCCTTATCTTCTTCTGGTCCTTTATGCATAAGTTCTTCAATTATGTATGCAAATTCTTTTGGAAGGGCTTTCCTAACCTTCATTCGTGTATATTTAAAGGCTGCTTTTCTGCTTATTACCACAAGTCTATAAATAGTAATCCTAAACCAATCGTCTATGTTATCTTCTTGTTTATGAATTATTTCTAATTTTCGCTCTGGATAATAAATTAGTGCGGCAAGGCTTTTAATTTCCTTATCACTCATAATATCCCCATAAACCTCGTGAATTTTGCGTTTAATATTACCGGAACCATTTCTTAGAACATGATTAAAGGATTCGTATTCCCCATGAATATCAGAAAGGAAATGTTCTGTACCTTTAGGAAGATTTAAAATTGCCTGTAAGTTTATAATTTCTGTACATGCCGAAGCAATGGAGGGGTATTGTTTAGATAAAAGCTTTAAATATCTAAGTTCTTCATCTAACATTTGAATTGAATCATCATTAGAATTAGTCATGATATTTTCTCCTCGTATAATATTTCCATAACCGGATATTTACCTATATTTATTCTATACCAGAAACCATATAAATGCCATTGATTTTTAGTATTAAGTATTTAATTTATTAATAGATTTAAAATTTTATATATTTTTGGTATAAATTAGGATATTTGGCTAATAATAATAAAAATTAAATATATTATTAAGGAGTCTTTATGAAAGGAATAATGATAGTAGTAGTTATAGTATTAGTAGTAGGCTTAGTTGGCTTTGCAACAAATCCAAACTATGATGA
This sequence comes from Sedimentibacter sp., assembly GCA_035270885.1. Classification (GTDB taxonomy): domain Bacteria; phylum Bacillota; class Clostridia; order Tissierellales; family Sedimentibacteraceae; genus Sedimentibacter. Next base: position 9,329 of record DATESJ010000262.1, read on the forward strand.
TTACAAAGAATGGTACAAGTCTAAAGCAGCTCAGGATGTGGAGGCTTCCACAGAAATAGGAAAATCCGTAGTAGGTGTAGTGTCAGGATTAGTGGCAGATGCTTCTGTTATGAGAGAAGATTACAAGGTTTACAGTGTTTATACTTCAGAAGCTTTGAGCAACTACAAAGTATTAGGGATATTCAACAATTTCTTTGTTTTGAATGACGGAAAGGTAAATGAATAATTAATATGAAGGTAAAAATAAACCCTCTTGAAAGTCAAGGGGGTTTATTTTTGCTTGCTATGAATGAATTTCATCAACTCTTTTAACCTTAAATATTATTGCACTAATAATAAACTTAAATATTTGGTCTATTGCCATAGAATACCATATGAACATTACGTCTAATTTAAGAACATAAGTAAAAATCAATGCCAAGGGAACTCTTATTACCCAAATTCCAACAAATGATATTATCATTGGTAGATTTTTGTATCCTGCTGAACGAATTGTACCGTTTAATACCTTTGATAAATTTTGCGGCACTTGAATAAATCCCATTACAATTAGATAATTAATACCAATAACCTTAATTGCAGGATTATTTGTGAAAAAGCTCATAAATACTGCCGGAAAAGCAATAATAAGCATTGATGAAAACAAACTTATGGCAGTAGAGGTTATAATTAATTGTTTGGCATATATTTTAAGCAAGGGCCCGTCTTTTTTACCTATTGCATTTGCAGTCATTGAAGTAGATGCAATCCCAACACCTACTGCAGGCATTTCAGACATAAGTTCTGCTTGAAGACCTAATTGATAAGCAGCAAAAGTTACTTCCCCATAAGTAAGAATTGCCTTGCTCATTATTATAGCTGAAAACTGCCAAAATATATGTTCAAAAGCAGCAGGTATGCCAATTGAATATACTGTTTTTACTAAACCTAAATCTATTTTAAAAAGTCCCTTATTAATTACTGTGCTAAATAATCCATGTTTTTTATTATATAAAAGATATAGTCCCAATAAGGCTCCAAATGCTTGAGATATAAGAAGTGCAATTGCAGCTCCCAACAATGCTAATTTTGGAAAA
>DATESJ010000263.1:0-8954 GCA_035270885.1 Sedimentibacter sp.
GAGACAGTCCAATCAGCTCTATATCTATTTTTCAGTAAATATAAATATAGAAGAAAGCTATATTTACTTGTTAGAGTAAGAATATTTTTTAATTCATAACGTAAGTAACCAAGTTTTTCAATATTAAAAAAAATGGTTTTAGCATCTTCAGAACAAGTAAGCTCAATAATCTGTTGGTCATATTCATTTTTTTTACAAACAGATTTTGTGAAAAGAGTAAATTGGATATATCCATCAGGCATAGGTAATTCAATAACTTTACTAAGCATTGATTTTGTGTATTTTTTCAGTGTTCTAATATCTGCGTTTTTAAAGCCCATAAGCTCTTCATATTCAGATTTGGTAAATGTGACAGTACGGCAGTTAGAATCGTGAGAATTAATTCGAGAAAGATATGTATCAAGTATTTTAAGTTCTCCAAGCTCGAAAGGAACAGTTCTCATCAGGAGCATAGGCTCACACTTCTGAACAATATGAGTATCTTGTAAATTGCCTTTTAGTACAATATTTTTAGACATTTTTATCACCTCAAAAGCAGTATAACACGAATGGACTGCCACTGTCAACAAGCATCCGACCTTTGCTCGTTGACGTTCCGACCTTTGCTCGTTGACGTTCCGACCTATTGCCCCAAAATCCCACTCAAATACGTTGTTTTTAGCACCCTGTAATCAAGGATGTAATCAAGGGTATAATCAAGGGTATAATCAAGCTATCTATCAAGGACAAGCTTGATTTTCAACACATTCCACTTTTTACGCAAATACGTGCTTTGTGATGTTAAAAACCACCTTTACACAGTAAAAAAATCCTATTAGAAAATAAAAAATAGAGAATAACATAATGCTACCCTCTATTTTTATAAATTTCTTTTCTGTGTCCAATATTAACGATTAGTACAATAACTTTTTCATCTTGTATTTCTGCAATTATTCTATAATCACCTATTCTGTATCTCCATTGCCCACTGTGATTAGCTGTAAGCCCTTTCCCTTGTTCTCTAGGATTATTACACCCTTGAACGTTCTTATCTATCCACGCATAGATAAGCTTTCGTGTGTAATCATCCATTTTTTTTAGTTGCTTAATGGCTACTGGAGTATATTGAACTTGATATTTAATCAAGTTCTAGCATTTTTGCAACTTCTTCGTGGGAATAAGTCACAGGATTTTTTTTATATTCTGCAATAGCTTTCTCATAAGCTTCTAAATCATATTCATCTTCAATACGTTCAATAACTGATTGTCTTACTAATTCAGATATTGTAATTCCATTTAATTCAGCATATTTCTTAAAAAGCATTGTATCTGCATCATTTAGTCTTAAGGAAATAGTCATATTATCACTCCTTTCTATGTATTACATTGTATTACATTTTTAAACTTTTGTCAATAGTTCTTTTTTCTGATAGGAATTAAATTATCTACTAAAGCCTTGTGAGAATTCTTTATTTATTTGTCTTTTTATTTCTGAAACTATTTTATTAAAACTTTCAAAATCATCTTTTGAAAGTTTAAAAATTATTTTTGATGGATTATCACTATCAACATCATATCCAAATGTAATATATTTATATTTCTCTCTTAGTGTTTTTACAACTTTTTCTGCAAGATTCTTTTCAAGTAATGTATAATCACATGGAGAAACCCTTATGGCATCATATTTTTCTTTTTTTTCTATTAGTTTTTTATCTAGATTTATATATTCTTTATATTTTTCTTCATAATCAAACACTTCTGAATTTAATTTTGATTTTTTTTCTGATAGGAATGTGATTTCTTTCTCCAGTATTGAGCCTTTTTCTTTTATTTTAGATAACTGGCTATAAATTTCTTTTATAACTTTTTCTTTTTTTCTATATTCATCAACATATTCAGCAGTTTTCTTTAATGAAATATAATCTTCATAGGAAACGTTCTTTAAAGCTCCTGTAAAGCTTTTCTTGCCCTCTAATGCTTGTACCTCTGATAATTCCATTAATATTCCTTGAAGGCTCTCTAAACGGCTCTCAGTTGCATTTACGGCGATTTCTGTTTTTTCAAGTTTTTCTTCTAATTCTTTTGTTTTTCTAATAGCTGTTTGTTGTTTAAGTTCAGAAACCGTCTTATTACCCTCTCTAGTAGCCTCATTCATTACCCCTACCTCATACCCTAGAGCTTTGTTTAAGTGTTGTTCTAGGTCGAAATGGAACGTCTGGAGGTCTTTTCGAGTAATTAATTCTTTTGCTGATACTTTATAGCCACCTTTTTTCTTATCTTCTACCACAGGAACAAAAGCGAAGTGCATATGAGGAGAAACTTCATCATGGTGAACATATGCTGAAACAACGTTCTCCTTGCCATATCTTTCAGCCATAAAATTATAACTTTGCTGAAAAAATAATAAATTATCTTTTTTAGGTAAATCTTTTGGAGCAGTTAGCACCCATGAACACATAACATTCACGTCTTGCCGATTAAAGCACTTTACTTCAGAGCAACGTTTACGAATAAATTCTCCTTGTTGTTCTTGCTGATGGGTGGCAAGGTTATAGTTCATATGCGTTTTACTTCTGTCTAAGTTTTCATTGCTGATATGTTCAGCTTTCCTGTCATAGTGGGCAAACATATGCCCACAACTAGCCTTTGTGTGTTTCATCAGATGAGCCATTTTCACACACTCCTTTACACCGTCATTTTTATGTTATTATACATCACCTGAAAGGTGATGTCAATAACCAAAAAATTTGGTGTAGCAAGATATACCAAAATTTCATTTTGGATCTTGCAAGGGTGTTCCCCCTTGACCTCCTTTTCTTGGATCCTTCACCACTAAGGTTACGAGATTCCTATTTCGCAGAACGTTGCGATCATATCATAGTCTTATATATTTTCCACAGGCTTATATTCTGATTGTCCTCACCATATTTATATTTTAGTTAAACAGACAAAAGTATTAATCTTTCTTTAAATATATTATTACTATAATTTTCTTCCCTATCGTGAACTGTATGATAATTTTGATAATAAGGACACTCCCATTCTCTAGCAGATAAATCTATAGTATTAATATTTTTATAATTACAAGTACTACACAGTTGACTACGGCATAATGGGTATCTATTTTCTGAACATAATTCCAATGCCAATCTGATTTGTATTCCAATTGTCTTATAAATTCACTCCAAAATATATCAGATATTGACCTAATCAGTTTATTGCAGGGAGTGCAAAGTCAACCTAGTTTTATGAATTCGCAGAAGTTTCATAATAATTTAATTTAAACAAAAATTTTAAATTAAATTATTATGAAAAATTTGTATCCACTTTGGAGGGGCAAATTTGACTTAAGGTTGACAGAATTGTAAGGTTATGTTATTATTAATTTAATAATAATAAGTTATATTTTTATTGGAGGGTTATAACTATGAAAAAAACAATGAAAATTCTGCTCATCGTTACAGTAGCATTATTGAACAGTGTTGGTGCAACTGCTGAGATGTCTGTATCATTTACACAATATGGGGATGACGAACCGCTCATGAATATAACGTCCGAAGAAGCAGAGGGAATTGATATGTCAAAAATGCCTAGTATAATTGCCAAACGTGGTATATCGGAAACAGCACGAACTGCATTTTTTACACTTATATCCAATGAAATGCCAAATGTTGACCTGCCTGTTGAAATAGTTTTAGGCAATGTAAACTTAGATGGTGCAGTCGATGTTGAAGATGTTAAACTCCTCCAAAAAGCAATATTAGGGGAACAGGAACTAAGTCCGCAGCAAGCAGAGGAAGCTGATGTAAATACAGACGGGGAGATTAACGTTTTTGATATATGTACACTTAAGCAACAGATTTTAAAAAATAAAGAGTCTTATCCCGTTGAAAATCCGGTTGTTATTGATGAATTTACACCATGTACCGCAACAATTGACGATGACTTTGACGATTGGGTTATTTGGATAGATATAAAACATCAATACAGCGTTCCTGAGCGTGTATGGACAATTGAGGATTTTAACGGGATAGAGAACATTTGGAAAATCACGCAGCATGAATCTAATATTAACAGTCAATCCCCCTATAGGCAGTCATTGGAAATTACACTTTCTGACACAAGCAAAGAAAACGTTCTAAAGTTGATACATGACATTGAGGTTTTGAACATGGTTGAAGTTTGGAAAGCATACCCTGTAAAACATGGGTTGGGAGGCGATATTATTGATGAGTTTATACCAAGTACAGCCACAATTGATGATGACTTTGTGGATTATATGGTAGAAGTAACGATAAAACAACAATATACCACTGATCCTGTGCGTGTTTGGATGGTTGAAGATTTTAAAGATGTAAGTAATATTGAATCTGTGCTTGAAGCTACGTATATTTCAAGCGACAGGCAGATTTTACACATTTTACTTAACGACTGTAGCAAAGAAAATGTGTTAAAGATGATTAAAGATATTGAAGATTTACAGCTTGAAGAAATTATGATGGTAAGAACATCATCACCGTTAGGATTACCAGACCCTGTAGAGGGGGATGGTTAATAATAAGTGTTTATTACAATGTATGGTGTTCCCGAAAATCTCAAAAATACTCTATTATGAGTTGGCAAATGGGATTTTCGGTGACAACCAAAAGAAAGGAATGAAAATCATGATGAAAAATTTATCTAAGAGGTTTTTAGCAAGTATTTTATCCATAATTATATGTGTACCAATTTCTGCCCCTAGTATTTCTGCTTTTGCAGATGAAATAGTAAATACTGAAGATAACTATGAATTGGGACTTTTACCCCCGCCAGAACAGGAAAGCGAGGAGTTTGAAGAATATTCATTGCGTTATGACGAAAAATTCAATGATTATCCAACAACAGATTCAAATATTGCACTCCCAACAAGTTGTGATTTGAGTGAAACTCCTTATTTTCCTTTAATAGGTAATCAACGCGGCGGTTCGTGTGCTTCATGGTCAACAACATATTATCAGTTTACTTATGAGGCTAATAGATTAAACAATATTAATACTCAAGAAAATAACGAAACTGCATATTCCCCAGTTTATACGTTTAGCTACCTAAATGGCGGAGAGAATGTAGGGGCTTATAATTATGAAGCATACGATTTCCTAAAGGAACATGGTGCTTTAAGACTTGATGTTTGCGGTCTTAATGACAATCTTTACACATGGTCTACAAACACTGATGCAATGATAGAAGCATTAAATACAAGGGTTTCGGATGATTATGCTACAAATGTCAGTACAAATAGTGCCTCTAAAAATTTAAATGAGGTAAAGCAGTTGTTGTATGGTACTGATGGTACTAATGGTAAGGTTCTTTCTATCAATACAACCTATTTTCATGGTTGGAAATACAAACAAGCATTTAACCCAACCACAAATACTCAAGAATGGATTACAACTCATTCTATTACTCAATCTTCAGGTAGTGCACATGCTATGACCGTAGTCGGATACGATGATAATATATGGTGTGATTTTAATGGCAACGAAGAAGTAGAAGAGGGCGAATTAGGTGCTTTTAAAGTTGCAAATTCTCACGGAACAAGTTATTGCAATAATGGCTTTGTTTGGGTATCTTATGATGCTTTAAACGCAACTTCATTGATTGATGGATGGGAGTCTGAAACAGAAACAAGGAGACCTATCTTTCAACATATGTCATATGGTAAGAACAGTTTCTATTGGATAGAAGTGGAAAACAAAGAAGTAAGTTATGTAGGTCAGCTTCATTTAGATACCATTAACAGAAATAGTTTGAATATCTTTGCCGGAAGACAGAATTTATCAAATAATTCAATCGAAAAACCTATTCATAAAAATGATTGGTTTATAAATAAAAAAGTTAAAGTCAATGAGCAAGACGTTAGAATTGGAAATTTAAATAAAGAAACGCCATATTTAGGCACATTAGTCTTTGACTACGGTGACTTAGCAGACCCTATCGGTGATTACATAACAGACCACAACTGGTTTGTGAATGTAACAGGAATTCACAATAGTCTGTCTTTCAAAATTACAGATAATTTGTCAAATACCGTTGTAGACTTCGGGGATATCAGCACAGGCAGCAGCTTTGAACCTATTAACTTATATATGGGCGACCTGAATTATAATGGAGTTATCGACATTGGCGATTCAAAAATTCTTATGGAATCTATGCACAATGGCAGAACTTTGTCTAATCTGCAAAGTTATTTGTCAAACACAACTGATTTAGTTAACTCACAGCCGGTAGTATTTGATTATATTCCCGTGGGAGCAAGTTATAATTTAGGTTTACGTATAAAAGCTTCCGATGGAATTGACCAGATGAACTATGAGCTTGCTTATGATGATTTAGACGTAGTTAATGGGGAAACAGTATTTTATATTCCTCAAACTGAAAACGACTGGGATTATAATGTAACTGTATATGCTGACGATAATAAATTGTGTGAGATTGATGATTTGTTAAACCCTAGCCATAATGAGGGTAAAGTTAATAATATTCCATATCAAATTTCAGTGACCACGGATGACAAACTTTGTATAAATCTCAAGACATACAAAACCGGTGATATCAATCTTGATGGTTCCGTTGATTCAAAAGATATTTCAATATTAACTAATATTTTTTTCGGCGGTTATAGCTTCATTCAAACTGGTAGTATGGGCGATTTATCTCTCGGTAAGGCCGGAAGCAATATTACTGTTAACGGCAATATTTCCGCAAACGGAATGTTTACAATTACAGGGGATAATGCAAATATTAACGGTACTCTTAGTGCGTCCGGAGGGATGAACAGGAATATTTCCGGTAATATGAATATGCCAACGGGAAATAATAATGCTATAACTTCGGAATGGGTTGAAGCAGTTTTTAATGACGATTATATGATGCAGACTTTCTTTAGCGACAGCAATACTGTTTATCGCAATAATTACTTTGCAATCGGAAATACCAACATCACGCAGCCAACCGTTGTAAATGGTGATGTTGATATATTAGGCAATACCAATATAAACGCACATTTAAAGGCTTATGATGATATAATCATTAGTGGTGATGTGCAGAACACAAATAATGGCAGCGTAATATATTCTGAAACAGGAGATATAGAGTTTACTTCTAATAACATTAACTTTAATGGTTTTATTTATGCTCCCAATGGTACAGTTACCATTAAAGGTGATAATATTACGATTAACGGCTTAATTATTGCAAAGAACCTTGTCATTGAAGGAAACTCCATTAACTTCAATGTAGGCGCTTTAAACCAGATTTCCGGCTTCACAGACGTGTTGTCATTGACTTCTTTTCAAATCCTAATCGCTGATGTTTATGATGATACTATCATAGATATTTTTGATTTAGCATTGTTAAAAAAAATAGTTTTAACTCAATGAAGAAACGGCCAACATATAGTAAATATTAAAATTAGTGTTTCTAAACTAAATTGTTGGTCTTCAAATTACTTCTAATATTGTGCCAGAAGGATGAGCATATATTTTAAGTGATGTTAAATTAATAAGAAAGAGTTTATTTTGTGTGAAATGATTGAGTTAGATCTTTATGATTTTAAAGAGTATAAAAAATCTTAAATGATCCTAAACAGAGCTACACGGAAATCTGTAAGATAAGAATAAAGTAGTGGTTAAAAAACCACTACTTTATTTTTATGGAATACTCCTTGATTAATGCTATTTTATGACAATGTGTTTTCTGAAAGTTAATTTTGGATATTGATAAGGTAGTTAAACCTTGGCTCACCTAAAATACTTTTCATTAATTTTTTCCTGTTTTTGAAAAGGGTATACCCTAGTAAACTATACACCAAGCATTTCAAAAGAATGCATAGAATATTATTTACATATTGCATAAGTAGTAGTATACTTAAATGAAATGATATGAAAGGTTAAGGAAATGAAAATAAGGAGCGTTGAGTAATGGCTAAGACAATAAAACAGATAGCTGATTTTCTTAATTGTCCTAAAATAAAAGTGTATAGGTATATTAAGTTTAATCGTATCAAGGAAACGTTCATTGAAGGTAATACGATGTACTTTGATGAAACGATTGTAGATGCGATAGTACAGGCTTTTAGGGAACATGAAACAGTAGAGAACGTTTCTGAAACGTATCATGAAACGGTTGAAACGTATCATGATACAATGATTGAAACACTTTTGAAACAGCTTGAAATCAAAGATGAACAACTCTCAGTAAAAGACCAACAGCTATCAGAAAAGGATAAACAAATAGAACAATTAACACTAACATTACACGCATCACAAGAAACACAAAATCAACTAGCAACTTCTCTGAATACTGCTCAAGCACTTCACGCTGGAACTATTCAGCAAAACTTAATCGAAGATACTAAAGAACAAAAAGGTTTTTTCTCAAAAGTATTCGGAAAGAAATCAAAAAAGGAAGAGTGACATATTCCCCACCTATATTAATGCTTAGGGGTGGGAGTATGTCATTGCTTTTGTATTAACGCAAGAAAATACTTATATCTATCTTTAATCGGTTTGCCTTTAGCAATCGCACGTTCTGCAGAAGAGTTCAACTTAGAATACATTTTTGAAACATAGTGATATCTAGCAATATCTATTCCAAATTCATTTTCTTGTAATTTTAAATTACAAATATTTTGAAATATTTCTTCAATCTGAGTTGATGAAAATTCATTATTGCAAGCATCTGAAAGAAGGGAAATTATATCACTAGTATCTTCTGGATGATTTTCATTGCCAAATGAAAGTTGATTAGTTTCAACTTCATTAAACTCTTGAATAAGCTGAAAACGTATGTCTGTAATACGTCTGCCTGTTTTTTTATTTTCATAAGAAAATTTTATATCAGTTTTTTCATTAACTTCTTTAACGGCTTTTTTAAGAATTTCGTTATTAAATCTCTTAAATTCTTTATAATAATCGCTATTTTTAACATCAAGATAC
>DATESJ010000264.1:0-5236 GCA_035270885.1 Sedimentibacter sp.
ACAATTCTAACTAGCAAACAAAAAACAATTTAGACGTAGTGCCTTAAAAGCTCTGTTTTGAAGGCATAAAAAAAGCTGCTAAAGAAATAGCAGCTCTTAAAAGAATTATAAAAAGAATTAATGACGATAATACACCTTTAATAAGGGACTAATTAGAAAGAGAGTACTTAGTAATTAGTTGTTTAATGCTACTAGGAACATTCCCATATTGTTTCTGGTATTTTTTTCGTACTGTCCATTCTTTGGGTATTAAAATAAAAGCCAGCATCCATGCTTTTAATAACGCCATTATAATGGCCTTTTTTGAAAGAGTCTTCCCATCTCCTGTTTTCTGAGGCGTTCCACTTTTTACCATTCGAAGATAACGTAAAAAAGCATAAACAGGAAGTTTTATGATCTCAACAAAAGGTAAAAGTCTAATAGCTGTTCTTATACGATTACGCTCTGAATAAAAAAGTTTTAAAGGAGAATAGCGTATTGTTGTTAAAGAACGTTCATGATATACTTTTGCTTCTGGACAAAAAATTGTTTTATATCCTGCTAAGTTATGTCTAAAATACCACTCAGACTCTTCAAAAAACAAGAAAAATGAAGAATCTAATAAGCCTACTTTTTCAACACATTCCTTACGGAATGACATGACTGCGCCATAACAGCCAAAAACTTCTTTTTCTTGAATATTCAAGTCAGATATATTTTTTCCAGAGCTTTCATTTTCAGCAAACAAGTCTTTTTCAAATAGGACTCCAATTGCATTTACGACTCCCGATTTTTCTATGACAAGACTAGCCACAGAACCCTTTTCTGGATAACGATCAAAAGCAACGAGCAAGTTTTGAGCCCAGAATTGATCAAACTCTAAATCCATATTACATAGAACTTGAATTTCCGAATTCATTTGTTCTAAAAGCTTATTACAAGCTCCAGCATAGCCTAAATTTTCTGAACTTCGAATAATACGACAAGATTTATTAGATTCAATTAAACTTAATGAATTATCTGTAGAAGCATTATCAAAAATCAAAATATTTAAAGGAATACTTTGATTTAGAAGGCTCGAAACGCATTGCCAAAGTGCTTTGCCGCCATTATAATTAATTATACCTATATCCATCTTCATTTTAATCCTAAAAAAACGGAGCAAATACTACGTTCTTAAAATTATAATTCGTAATAACGAATGTAATCAATTTTTCCATTAAAATAACGATTATTTGTTTCTTGATGCGTAGCATCATAACCAATACCCCATTGATAATCTAAACTAGAAGCATCTCCAGAATAAAACTCATTCAATACCATTTCATCATTTATATATGCTTTTATTGAATCTTGAAAACATTCAACAAGGATTTTGCTCCATTTATCTTTATCAATTGAAGAAATTTTGTATTTAATCCAATCATAGTCATTTCCGCCATCTCGAATCAAAAAATACAGCGTATTGTTTTCTAATCGAAGAATCCATCCATCACCATAAGCTCCAGGAGGCTCTGTAGTAATAATATTCATCATGGATGAAAATTCTTTAGGAAACACTTTTACTTCCAATGCAAAATCTTTTGATCCTAATGTATCAGATGCTGGTAAATACAAACCAGAAGCACCATCTAATAAAAGAGTATTCTTTTCAATCGAAGGAGAACCATCACCAACAAGAGCTGTATTTCCTCCATTTGTATTATCATAACCTATCTCTGTCGCATTATTAAATTCCCAACTCACTAATAGATGACCTTGATAAAGAGATTCTTCATTTCCTACTGGTGTATCAGAACATCCAAACAAAACAAAGGCAACAAGCAAAGAACTCCAAATTTTTCTCATTATATTCTCCTGTATGTATAATTATATTGCCTTAAAATAAATTTAATAAAACTAATTTCTTATGATCTAGAAGATTGTAAATTCAAGCCATTAACGCAATTTTAGTTTTCTCTAATTTAAATAATATTTTTGGAAATTTGTAATATCCCGAAGCCTCTTATTTATGCAATGAATATGGTAGCTCTTTTTACACTCTCTTTCAAACACTAAACAGCCCAAGATTGCCTTTTGTCTAGTTATAAACTGTCCTAATTATGGGGAAGCTTACAATCATCGCCAGAAGGCTTATTTTGGGCCGAGAGCCTAGCTCTCGGTTTTGAAGAAATACAAAAAAAAACGGTGCCAATGCACCGCTCTTAAAATTATAATTCGTAATAACGAATATAGTCTATTTTTCCATAAAAATAACGATCATGTATGTTTTGATTCACAGCGTCATAACCAAGTCCCCATTGATACCTTAAGTCAGAAACGTCTCCAAAATAAGGTTCATTCAATACCTGGTTACCATTATAGAATGCTTTTACTGAATCTTGAAAACACTCTACACGGATTACACTCCATTTATTTTTTTCAATAAAAGAAATATTGTATTTAATCCAATCATTATCATTATCTGTATCTCGAATTAAAAAATATAAAGAGTCATTCTCTAAACGAAGAATCCATCCATCACCATAAGCTCCAGGAGGCTCTGTAGTAATAATATTCATCATTGATGAAAAACCTGTAGGATAAACTCTAGCTTCCACAGCAAACTCATTTAAGCCCAATGAATCTGATGCTGGTAAAAACAAACCCGAAGCTCCATCTAATAAAAGAACAGAATCTATAAGTGAAGGCGTTCCAACACCAGCAACAAGACTGTTTCCATTATTAGTATAATCAAATCCAATATCAGCTGTATCATTAAATTCCCAAGCTGCTAATAAACGGCCTAAATAAATAGAATCTTTTTTCAAAGTGTCTTTAATTGCTATAGGAGTAGAAAAACCTTTGAAAAGGCCAAAACGAATGTAATCTATCTTGCCTTTAAAATAACGGTCGTGGAAAGCTTGATTCATAGCATCATAACCAATACCCCAATCATAGCCTAACTGGCCTATATCACCGTCTAAAGAAGTTTTAACTGCAATTTCATTATTTAATAGAATTTGTAAAGAATCTGTAGAACGTTCTACTCGTATATCATACCACTTATTTAAAGATAAAGAATCAACACTCCATTCTTTCCAGTCCGTATTCCATGATGCATCTCGAGCTAAAAATTTTAGCACGCCATTTTCTATACGAAGAATCCAACCATCCCCATAACGTCCAGGAGGCTCAGTTGCAATAATATTGTCCATCACTCCAAAAGAGGTCGAATATACTTTTGTTTCTACAACAAATTCATTGATTTGAAAATCTGAAGCCAAATAAACTTTTAATCCAGAAGAGCCATTAAAAATAAGGTGATCTGAATCGCCCTTTAAAGTACCTTCTCCAAGCACCGCATGATGACCTTTACCAGAAAAATCAAAACCTAAATTAGATGGATTGTTAAATTCCCATGCAGCAATCCAATTTGAATCAATTTCTATTTCAGTAGTATCAAGAACTACAATCGGAGAGTTTTCAATATCGTCTATTTTTTCAAAGCGAACAAAATCCATTTTACCTTTGAAGAAATTCTTAACCGTAGAATCTGATGGATCGAAACCTATTTTTAAGTTTCCTTCTATATCTAAATCGAAATCATATTCAATTCCCATAACTAAAACGCCATCCAAATATAAGGCTAGTAAGGAATCAATACGTTCCATTCTAATCAAAGTCCAATCGTCCTTTGATATTCGTTCAGTCAAATAAAAAGATTGCCATTTTTCAGTTAACAAAACATCTTTTACTAAAACGACAAGTTGTCCTTCTTCAAAACGAACCATCCAAGCATCTTTATCTCCATCTGCACCAAAAGCAAGCAACGTCTGAATTGAATCTGAACTTTCTGGCCAAACCTGCATTTCAACAGCAAAATTATTCCGCTTAAGTAAATCTGAATCAGAAATGGAAAGACCTGTTGCCCCATCAAATATAAAAGATGAATCTTTTATAACGACATGTCCTAATTCAATTGAAGCATTAAGATTATTACCTGAATAGTCTTGACCTGCTGAAGCAGAATCTATAAAAAGCCAATTAGCCAAAACATTTTTTGAACAATTTTCTAAACGTTGTTGAGCTAAATTCAAATCAGCATTACTATAAGAAAGATTTTCATTCCCACCATTTGCTGTTTCAGAGCACCCATATAAAAGAAACGCAAAAAAGACTAAATACAACATTATTCTCATTATTTTCTCCTGTAAGCATAATTTTTATATGATAAATTTAATATAACTATTATTCTTTTATCCTGCAAGATTAAAAAAATAATTCTCTATTTATTTATTTTATTATTTCTAACTAAATTTACCTCATGACCCCTTATAAAAAAATATTTTCCACTGTTTTCAAAGCGATTATAAGCTTTAGTGGTCTTTTTTATATCTTCTGGAAAGTGCCCTTAAAAGAAACCATGACTCATTGGAGCATGAATATGGTTCCTTGGATTGTTTTTATTCTTTTCTTGACTTTTTTATCTATGGGAATTCAAGCCAACCGTTGGCGAGGCTTGTTACTGGAAGATGGTAAAAAAGTAAAATTTCGAACATTTTATGCTTATATTGCTTTAGGTTATTTTTTCAATAATTTACTGCCTGGTGGTTTTGGTGGTGACGCCGTTAAAACTATTTCTTTTGGAAAACGTTTTGGCCAAACAGCTCAATCAGTTGCAGCAGTTGCTGTTTCAAGAATCATGGGTTTACTTGCCATGTTTCTTTGTTTTTTTATAGCTCTTCCAATTGTTTTATCTCGCTTTTCAATTCCTGACTATTACATGATTTTTATTATAGCATGCTCTTTAATAGCACTATTATCCGTATTCATGTTTTTATTTTTAGATAAAATTAAAATACCAGATGCATTAGCAGAAAAAATACCCTTTATTGCAAAATTACAAAATGCCTTTAGCGTTTATAGACATCATAAAAAAGCCTTTTTCTTTTCTGGGATTGACTCTATTTGGCTTCAAGTTTTCTCCATTTTGATTCATTTTGCTTATTTTAAGGCGGTTGGGTATTCAATAGATCTTTGGACTATCACCGTTTTTACGACTATTACAGTAACTCTTACCATGCTTCCCATTTCGATTAATGGCATTGGTATCCGAGAAAACGTTCAGGTTAGCCTTTACGGCGGGCTTCTTGGGCTTCCTGTAGATGTGGTTCTCGCCTCTACACTAATAGGGTATATCCCGCTATTATTTCAAACTATTCAAGGTGCTGGAGTTTATGCTACACTAAGCAAAAAAAATAATTAAAATCACATT
>DATESJ010000265.1:0-16045 GCA_035270885.1 Sedimentibacter sp.
GTACCAACTCACCGACGCTCTGCAAATCATGATCGAAAACGGCGCCCAATTTAGAACACAAAAAATTGATAAATGGCTAGATTGTGGCCTCAAAGAAACACTCCTTGAGACTAATACCGAAATACTCCCAGAAAACAACAACGCAGCAAGCCAAGAGCACCCCGGCAGCGAAATCACACCCCCGTGCTACATTGGCAAAGGCGTTAAAATCACCAGCAGCCAAATAGGCCCAAACGTAGCCATTGGTGATAACTGCCAAATAGAAAACTGCAACTTACAGAATAGCATTGTATGGGAAAACGCCTCACTAAAAGATTCTACACACCATAACGACATTTTAGCGGATGAAGTGAGAGCGAGATGAAGAGCGAGAGTGGGATGAGGATTGCAGTGGTTGGTACACGGGGGATTCCTAACGTACAAGGTGGAATTGAAACGCATTGCCAACATCTGTTCCCGCGTCTTGCTGAAAAAGGGTTTGAAGTTACTGTATTTGCTCGTAGAAACTACGTAAAAATCAAAAAGCCCTATGATTATAAGGGAGTTAAAGTAATACCCTCTTATGCTTTTCGCTCTGTTGGACTAGAAACTATTTCTCATGGTTTTCGTTGCTTACTAGCGATTATTAAATCTAAGCCTGATATTGTCCATATCCATGGGATTGGCCCAGCTCTGTTCACCCCTATTTTTAGACTATTTGGATTTAAGGTCGTTTATACCCATCATGGTCAAGATTATAAAAGAGCCAAATGGGGAATGTGTGCTAAAATAACACTTCGGCTTGGTGAAATTCTAGGTACACTATTTGCCACTAAAATAATCGTTATTAGTAAATACTTAGACCACTTATTAAAGACCACCTATAAATCTAAAAAAACAGTATTAATTCATAACGGCGTAGAAATCAATACCGCCGAAATACCGAATGAGAAAGAGCATTTAAGCAACCTTGGAATTAAACCGAATCAGTATATTTTAGCTTGTGGCCGTTTTGTAAAAGAAAAAGGGTTTCATGATTTAATTAAAGCTTATACCAAATTGCCAGAAAAATTAAAAGATGAATATAAGCTAGTGATTGCAGGTGCTGCTGACCACGAAGATCCTTACTCCATAGGTTTAATCGAAAGTGCACAAAATGCAAATGTCGTATTAACTGGTTTTATTACTGGAGACACTCTCCATGCCGTACAAAAAAATGCCCGACTATTTGCACTCCCTAGTTATCATGAAGGCCTACCAATCGCTTTACTTGAAGCATTAAGCTATAACCTAGATATTATCGCAAGCGATATACCTGCCAATACAGAAGTCCCCTTACCTAAAGAATGCTTTACTCCTGTAGGCAATGTAGATGCCCTAGCTAAAAAAATAGAAGAGCACCTTTTACAAAAAACACAACAAGATTTTCGCCAAATTATCCACGATCATTACAATTGGGATACTATTGCCGAGCAAACTGCCGATGTGTATAAAATCATCGTCAAAAAATAAGTATAATAAGGATAATTATGAGTGATACTTCTTCTATTTTAAAAGCACCCATGCCCACCGATGTTTCTGTGATTACCACTTATCGGTGCCAAATGCGCTGTAAAATGTGCAATATTTGGCAGAACCCAACAAAGCCAGAAGAAGAGATTAAACCACAAGATTTAGAAATATTACCTCAGCTTAAATTCGCAAATGTGACTGGTGGTGAACCATTTTTAAGAGAAGATTTAGAAGATATTGTTGAAGTCCTTTTTAAAAAAGCTCCACGAATTGTAATCAGTACCAGTGGATACTGGGTAGAAAAAACAATTAAACTTGCTGAACGATTCCCAAACATTGGCATTCGTGTTTCTATAGAAGGATTAGAAGCCACCAATAACGACCTTAGAGGCCGTGAAGATGGTTTTGAACGAGGGCTAAAAACACTTAAAACACTTCATGAAATGGGAATCAAAGACATTGGCTTTGGGCAAACACTCAGTAATAAAAATAGCCATGACTTAATCCCCCTTTACAACCTTGCAAAGACCATGAACTTGGAATTTGCGACAGCCGCTTTTCACAATAGTTACTACTTCCATAAAGAAGACAATCAAATTAGTAACAAAGAAGAACTATGTGATAACATCAGTAAGCTTGTTCAAAGTTTACTCAAAGAAAACCATCCAAAATCTTGGTTTCGCGCCTTCTTTAACCTCGGTCTAATCAACTACATTCAAGGCAACAAACGTTTGCTCCCTTGCGAAGCAGGTACAGTTAATTTCTTTACAGACCCATGGGGCGAAGTATACCCTTGCAATGGATTAGAACCACGATATTGGAAAGAATCTATGGGGAACATACACAACGCCAAAAACTTTGAAGAAATCTGGTATTCAGAACAAGCAGACAGAGTACGTGAAAAAGTACGAAGTTGCCCAAAAAACTGCTGGATGGTTGGTACCGCTGCCCCTGTGATGAAAAAGTACATTACAAAAGTAGGACCTTGGGTTATCACAGCCAAAGCCAAAAGCTTACTTGGAAAACAAGTGGATTGTACATGCTTTCCTAAATTTGACGTAGGCCAAGACCCAAGACAAGGTGACTTGAGGGTGAGAGAGTAAAGTATAAAAATGAAAATTGCTCTCGTTAATTATCGATATTACGTTTCTGGTGGCCCAGAACGCTATATGTTCAATATAAAAGATATACTTGAACAACATGGGCATACTGTATTTCCATTTAGTATTAAAAGCTCAAAAAATGTGCCTTGCGAATATGAACAATATTTTTTGAAAACAGTCGATGATTCCACTTATTTTGCTGAAAGTAAAAAATCGATAAAGAATGTTTTGAAGTCTTTTACAAGGATGTTCTATTCCTTTGAAGCAAAAAAAATATTTGGAAACTTTTTAGATAAATATAAGCCAGATCTTGTATATATAATTCATTATCATAATAAAATCTCACCTAGTATTATTGATGCGGCTAAAAAAAGAAACATCCCAGTAATACACCGAATTTCAGATTTTCAATACATGTGTCCAAATGCTCTATTTTACAATGAGAAAACTGGTGTTTGTGAAGATTGTTTGCATAAAAGAAGATTATCTTGCATTAAAAACAAATGCGTAATGAATTCCAGAGTATTATCTGCAATAAAGCTTGGAGCCAAAATACTCCATGACTTTTTAGGAACAACAAAAAGAATCGATGCATTTGTAGTTCCATCTGAATTCACACTAAAAAAGCTAAATGAATTTGGAATACCCCAAAACAAGCTCAATCATATCCCCACTTTTTTTAATTTAAAACAGACTCCAGACAATATCACATACGAGCCTTATTTTTTATTTATCGGAAGAATAGAAAAACAAAAGGGATTACAAACCTTAATAAAAGCCTTTACTAATACCGCTTTAAAATTAAAAATTATCGGTTTTTCAAATAATGGCTATGAAGAAGAATTAAAAAATAGTCTCAATGGGAAACAGCATCATATTGAATTTTTAGGGCAAAAAACATTTGAAGAAATTGAACAGTATTTGAAAACTTGCCTTTGCACGATAGTTCCTTCTGAATGGTATGATAATTTTCCTAATACTATTCTTGAAAGCTTTGCCTATAAAAAGCCAGTGATTGCAACGAATTTTGGATCTTTACTAGAATTAGTGAAAGATAGTGAAACTGGTTTATTATTTAAATATCAAGACACAAACGATTTAATTCAAAAATGTAATGAATTAGTAAACCATCCTAATAAAGCTATAGAAATGGGACTGAAGGCTTACAAAACTATAGAATCAGTATATTCTGCCGAAAAGCATTATTCTACACTAATAAAAGTTTTTCAAAAGGTTTTAAAATGACGGCAAAAGATAAAATCATTTCTTACATTAAAAATCCATTCTTAATAATTCCATTTTTAGGCTTTCGTGGCTTTTTTCACTGGATTCCAGACGCCTTGTGGTTAAAGATTGTTTTTCGAATAAAAATGGGTTACAAATTAGATTTAAATAATCCCAAAACATTTAATGAAAAACTTCAATGGCTTAAATTACATGACAGAAACCCTCTTTATACAACTCTAGTAGATAAATATGAAGTACGCAAGTACATTACAGAAACTATTGGAGAAGAATATTTAATTCCTCTTTTAGGCGTATGGGAACATTTTGATGACATTGATTTTGATAAACTTCCTAATCAATTTGTTTTAAAGTGCACTCATGATTCTGGTGGCCTAATTATTTGTACCGATAAGTCTAAATTAAATATTAAAGCAGCTAAGAAAAAAATAAATTCTTGTTTAAAACGAAATTACTATTGGGCTTTTAGAGAATGGCCATATAAAAATGTAAAACCAAGAATCATTGCAGAAAAATATATGGTTGATGAATCCGGAACAGAGTTAAAGGATTATAAAATAATGTGCTTTGGTGGTGAACCCAAATGTTCTTTTGTTTGTTCAGAACGTTTTAAAAGTAATTTGAAAGTAACTATTTTTGACATCTCATGGAATCGGTTGCCTTTTACACGTGATTATCCTGCAAGCGATAATGAAATTCAAAAGCCTTTACAATATGCAAAAATGCTCGAATTTAGTAAGATTCTTTCAAAAGAAATTCGTTTCTTACGAGTGGATTTTTATGAAATAAACAATCAAGTGTATATGGGTGAATTGACTTTTTATCCAGGTTCTGGATTGGAATCATTTAACCCTAAAGAATGGGATTATAAATTCGGAAAAAAAATGGTTTTATAATGAAAATAATGATTGTAATAGATAAATTAGTTGGTGGTGGTGCAGAACGAGTTGCAACTGTATGGGCAAATACTTTTGTAAAATTTAATCATGAAGTAACTTTTTTATCTAATAAGAACAATTCTGATAAAAATATATGCTATTATATTGATAGAAAAGTTAAACTAGAAAAATATTCTGAAGAGAATAATTATTTTTCATCAAAAAAAATAAGATCATATCTTAACCTGATACCTAAAATTTATTTTTTTATCTCGAAGATTATAAAACTTCGACAAGTTATAAAAAAAAATAACCCTGACGTAATACTTGGAGTTATGAGTTATCCATCATTAATTTGTTTTATAGCATCTATCGGATTAAAGACAAAAGTTATTTCTACTGATCATTCTTCTTTTGATCGTCCTGAGGAAGTAAAGCTAAAGTTCAAAGACTATTTCTTCAAATTCTACATTAACAAAATTTATACTGTAGTAACAGTCTTAACTGAAGCAGATAAAATATTTATTGGTAATAGATTAAAAAATGTAGTTGTAATGCCTAATCCTCTTGCTTTATCTCCCATTAAAGAAATAAAATTAGATGAGAAAAAAAAGAAGATTCTTGCTGTCGGACGAATTGACGCTTGGTACTATAAAGGATTTGATTTGCTAATAAAGGCATGGTCTAGACTCGCTTCGAAATATCCTGATTGGATTCTTGAAATCGCAGGTGACTATTCCTCAGAAAGCAAAAACGAACTGGATAAGATAATAACAGAATGTTCTCTAAATACAAGAATTCTTTTTTCTGGTTTTCATTTAAGCGTTGAAAAAATATACAAAGAATCAGAAATCTTCATTTTAAGTAGTCGACTTGAAGGCTTTGGCATGGTTTTAATTGAAGCAATGTCACAAGGTTGCGCTTGTATTGCTTGCGATTATAAGGGGCGACAAAGTGAAATTATTCGTAATGATAGTGAAGGATTATGTATAGATGTAGACAATATTGATGCATTAAGTAATGCAATTGATTATGTTATTTCAAATGATGAGTATCGTCATTTAATTCAACAAAATGCACCATTGCGGGCTGCTGATTATGATCCTATAAATATTTATAGTAAATGGATAAGTTTATTCCAAAAAATGGGCTTATAAATCATATGATATCAATTAATTCATCGAATACTAATTCTATCATTATTGCATCGAAAAAATAAAATAAGGAAAAGATGCTAGCCATTTTAATTATTAATTACAAAAACTATCAGCAAACAATAGAATGTATTTCTTCTATTAAAGAAACAACACATAATTTAAAATATCATATTTATGTCTTAGATAACGCATCCCCAAATGAATCCTATAGATTATTAAAAAAGAACTATGAAAACGATTCTTTAGTTAGTATTATTAACTCAGATATTAATTTAGGTTATGCAAAAGGAAATAATTTATTAACAACAAAGGCTATTAATCAAAAGTCAAACTATTTATTATTTTCAAATTCTGACATACTATATAAAAAAGATTCTATAAAAAATCTTTTAGAATGCTTAAAAAACGACTCACTTGATTTTGTTGCTCCAAAAGTTTTTTCGCCAAGTGGAAAAATACAAAAATCATTTAAACTAGAATTAGACCAACCTAATTTCAATTTTCTTCTTAATTATAGTTATTTTTCAAGTTTTTTATTTTTCAAACATCGCAAAAAAAATAAAAGTCCAGAAATTAATAATTTAACAAAAGTTAAATGGGTATCAGGATGTTCTTTTATGGCTAAGACATCTTCTTTTGCTAAAATAGGAATGTTTGATACACATACATTTTTATATTATGAAGAATCTTGTTTAGCAAAAAAAATATTAAAGCATAAAATGTTAATCGCATATCAACCTAATGCTCATGTTATTCACTTTCATCAAGGAAGCGTTGGTTCTTTCAATGTTAATGTTTCTTTAGCCGGATTTGATAGCTGCTGTTATTACTTTAAGCAATATACAAAACCAACAAGAATATTTTTCTTTTTATTATGGGTGGCTCATTTTTCAAATATTTTATGGCAATATAAGAAAAAAAAATCATTTAGCCTTTATCGTAATTATTTTAAGAAATCGATTCTGGTTTTAAGAAAATATTGGTGAAATCATGCGTATAAAAACCACGGCTATTAGCTACTATTTAATTATTTTTAATCTTCTCCTTGCAGTTGACTTTTGGAATCTTTTTAATATTAGTATTTATAACGATTTTAATTCTACAACTAATAAAACATTCATTGCTTTACTCTCTTGTTTATGGGTTATTTTTATTGGTTGTAGACAAGCTGTGTATGAGAAAACGGCACAATATAGCAAATTCACAAAAAAATATTTTTTATGGGTTGTCTTTGTTTTTTCAATTCAGAGTGTATACGGGATATTCTCTTATCATCAAACTGTTCTAGATATGTATATAGCTCTTTCTCACTATTTACTAATATTACAAGTTCCTATTTATATTCATGTTTTTAAAAAATACTCTTTTCACCATGTTCTAAAATTAATTGTAATATTTGTTTCAATTGATTGTTTTTTTGTCCTATTATATTCTTTATCTTTTAATTTAATCGGCTTTAAAATCCCTTTTTTACACTACCCAATAGAAAATCCTTTCGGCCTTTTTAGAATGAGATCTGATAGACTTAGGCTATCTTTTGGAGGGGCTTTTCTGTGTATTATGCCTCTATTTTCTTTTTTTATGTTCATTAGTAAAAATGGTATATCAAAAATAAAAATCAAATATTTACTTTTACTCATTCTTTCAATAATTACAATTATTTATTCTGCACAAACTAGAATGCTTTTAATTGCCTTAATTTTAAGTTTATTAGTAATGTGGTTTAGCTCTAAACCTAACATAAAAGCAAAAATAAAAATATTATTTTTCATCAGTGTTCTTGTGTTATTAAATATTAATACTATTAAATCATTTAAGGATTCTTTTTCTAGTAATAATGAAGAAACGGGTGGTAGTTCTTTAGCTAGAGAATACGCATTTAGTTATTACAGTCAATTTACTGATAATAATATTATTTTAGGAATGGGACCTGTTCGGAATTATCGCCCTGATCTTGCTATTTTAATTAACGGTAAAGAAGGTCTGGCACATTTTGATGATATAGGTGTTTTTGGACTTTTTTTTAGATATGGACTATTAGGATTGAGTTGTTACTTAATTTTTGTTTTTTATCTTTTTTATACTCTCATGAAAGTAAAAAAAAATAACCATCATTACTATCCTTTATTATGTGGATTATTTAGTTGGGTAATACTTACTTCACCTTCTTTAATAATTACGGATGTTCAACGAATGCCTCTTTTCCCTTTAATTTTAGCACTATTTGAATACATTCGAAAGGAAACATTATCAAGAGTATAAAAATGAAAATTCTAATCATAAATCAACCAACTGGAAATTATGGCGATCTTGCCGCTCATAGAAGTTTAATGAGAGCTTTATCCAATATATCTGGAGATATTAATATAAAAGTTCTATTTCCAGAATACAAATCTATTTCAATAGAAAAAATGAATGTTACAAAATCCGAATATATTGGACTTCCTGCAAAGGGAAGACGTTTTCATAAACTAAGTAAAATATATTTCGCCATAAATTACTTTTTTTGCTTCGAAAAATTAATATTCAAATTATGGTCATGGTATCCTGATTTAAAAAAAGTTATTCAAGAGGTAAAATGGGCTGATTATGTTATATGTGCACCTGGTGGTATTTGCATGGGCACATTTCAAAATTGGCGTCATATATTTTATCTTAAAATAGCTAAAATCTATGGAAACTATCTAGCCTATTATTCACGTTCTTGGGGACCTTTTCCAGAAAAGACATTTATGCAACGTGTATTTAAGAAAAGTAGTATTAAATTATTACATTCTTTTGATTTTCATTCTATTCGTGATTCCAAGACAATGAAAGCGGCTGATGAGCTAGGCTTATCTTACATTCCTTCTATTGATACCGCTTTTTTAGATCAACCAAGAGCTCAAATTCCACAAGAAATTACATCATGGATAAAAGATGCTCCGTATACAGTTATCGTCCCTAATGAACTTATTTGGCATCGAAATTATCATACTGCATCAAAAGGTAATATTAAAGAATTTTATTTAAGCATTATTCGCTTACTATTAAAAAAAGATCCTAATAACAAAATAATAATGTTACCTCAACTTTATAGCCAAGAAAAAACTACTGATGAAGTATATTTTCAAAAAATAAAAGATGAAGTAAATGATAAAAGAATCTTTGTTGTAGCAGATAAATATGATTCTGATATACAACAAACAATAATTTCAAAAGCTAAACTAGTTATCGGAGCTCGATACCATTCTATCGTTTTTGCTGTTAATAATAGTATCCCTTTTATTTCGCTTTCATACGAACACAAAATGATTGGACTACTTGAAATTCTAAACAAAGCAGAATGTTCAATAGATATCACACCATTCGCATCCAATAGTTTTGATTCAAAAAAAGCTTTGACAAAAATTGATTTTTTGATCGAATCCGTAAAACCAGATCCAGAAACAAGAGAAAAAGCACATTTAATAGCTCTGAGTTGTTTCTATGAATTAAAACAAAGTATAAATAGAACAAATGGTTCTCATGAGGGGAAACCCCACTCATCAGGTCAAAATCGTTAATAATATTAAGCACACGAAATTTCCGATTGCATTGTAGCACATCTGTAACGAAGTCCATCGACCATGTTATATTCTCATGACTTGGAGTGATCAGCGGATTCTTTACGCGAGCTGGTAGTGTCAGCTACCTAGACAATCAGGAATGGCTAGATAACATCGTAAGCGGCGACTACGAAAGCATGTACAAAAGCAGATAGACGAATGGAGAAAAGCTGACAACCTACCATACATACTTATAAATAATTGTGTGTGTAAACTTGTCAGCGTCTCATCTAGAAAACGGTTTAAAATTATGGCAAATATTTTAGTTCTATACCATCACCTTTTAACCCAACACGCACATCCGTGGGAACAATAATTTCGTGTTTCGTTGGTTCCAGCAAATCAACTAATGTATGAATAAAATTAACTAGTTTTCTTTTTTTGGACCATTTCAAAGTAATGGCTGACCCATCTGGATTGTACATTTTTAATGGTATTTTTTTTGTTTTAAGATTATAACAAGAAATAAAAAGACCTAAACAAAATTCACCAAAATAGCCAAAAGCTCGACGTTGTCTACCATAGCCAGATAATTTCACTCGTTTTTCAACAGCAAACAGCAGAGGGAACATAAACTCACAAAATTGATTATAAACCTCTTTTCTAGCAATAAACATCGAATAGGGAACGCTCTCATAACTATTGCAGAAGTATTCCACTATTTTTTCTTTAAATTGTGGATACATTCCTACTAACGTATCTAGAAAGATGTAGCAATCTTCTCTTGTTGTCATAAGGGAAAGGTTTCGAATGCGCTCAGACTTTGTAACCTGATCATTATTCTTAATAACAAGTATATCATCATTACAAAGGAGACTGTCTATGTTCTGCTCATTTATTTCACAATCAAAATAACGTCGATAATGGCATAACCCCATATATTCTGTATCATGGATATTTTTCCATCCCCAATACAGAGCGGTCCATTCGCTAAAACTTTGATTCTTTTCGCTAATATTATCACCGACATCATCTTTTAGAAAGCCTAAATCTAACTCAGGGTGAAGAATTTTTCCAACCTGAATAGCCGTATAGCATCCGGAATTCCGGGTAGTTTTATCTGCCTTATGAGCACAAACAAGAATCTGTAACTTTTTCATTTTTTTTCTCAGTAAAACTATATTTCCTTCATATTCATCACCAGCTCAATAATCGGAGCCATGTCAAAGTATTTGTATTGTCCAAGACGACCACCAAAGGTGACGTCCTTTTCATTCTTTGCCAACTTACAATATTCTTCGGCAAGATTGTTATTGCGTTCGTTATTCAATGGATAGTACGGATCCATTCCGTCTTTGTATTCTGTTGAATATTCCTCAGATACCACGGTTTTAGGGCAATCATACACAGCCTGACCAAACATTTCAAAATGTTTATGCTCAATAATTCGGGTATAGGCCTGGTCATGAGATGTGTAATTCACCACAGCATTCCCCTGATAATTGGGAGAATCCTCTATACGAGTCTTGAAACTAACCGTACGCCAATCTAGTTTACCTAGTTTATAGTCGAAGTATTCATCTACGGCACCGGTATATACCAACTTATCGGAAATACTGCGCCAGGAATCTTTATACTCAGCAAAGAAATCAACGCCAGTGCGACATTCCACATCTGCAAGCAAGCCTTCAATCAGCTTATTGTAACCGCCAATAGGGATGCCTTGGTACTTATCATTAAAGTAGTTGTTATCAAATACTAAGCGAATAGGAAGCCGTTTGATAATAAAGGCAGGCAGATCCTTACAGTCACGGCCCCACTGCTTTTCGGTATATTCCTTGATAAGTTTTTCGAAGATATCCTTACCAACTAAGATCAAAGCCTGCTCTTCTAAGTTTGCGGGTTCGCGACCCTTCAAGGCAGCAACAGCCTCCAACCTCTGCTCGTCAATCTTCGCTTGGGCTTCTGCCGGAGTCAATACGCCCCACATCTGATAGAACGTGTTCATGTTGAACGGCAAATTGTAAAGTTTTCCCTTGTAGTTTGCCACAGGAGAATTTGTATAGCGGTTAAATTCTACAATAGAATTCACAAAATCCCAGATGCGCTTGTTAGACGTATGGAAGATATGAGCACCATATTTATGAACGTTAATTCCTTCCACTTTTTCACAGTAGACATTACCGCCCAATTGAGGTCGCTTATCAATGACCAGACACTTCTTACCAGCCTTGAGGGCACGATATGCAAAGGTGGCTCCAAAAAGACCGGAGCCTACGATGAGGTAATCAAATTTCTTAGACACTTTTATACTCCCTCAAAATATTCTGCATATGCATTTTCATAGTCATTAGCTCGTTGAATTCACGTTACAATAATATATCTTTATAAGAATCCTTTTTGCAAACTTTATCTTAGAGGAGATTATATTTTCAAAGGTGAATATAAGCTGAATGTAAACGAGTCTGAAAAAAAGGGTCTATTAATTTGGGAACGTGTGGCCACTACTGTAAAAACATACCGCATGGCTTAATTCATAAAAAGAAACCCGGATGTCCATCCATCAGCACTATTGCCGAGGAAATGCATCTACCAAAAGCTACATTGTACTCTTGGATTGCAGCCGAAAAACAAAGGATACGCAGAGGAGATTCCATGAATAAGAAGTTGAAAAAAGATCGCCGCTGACAAAGCTCAGTCTCGTTGCAAAATCCGAGGGCATGAGCATCAATGAACTTAAGAAATTTTGCGAAGAGAATGGCATCTCGTTTAGCGAACTCCAATCTTGAAGAGACCCTGCTTTATCTGCAATGGAAAACTTCGCAAGGCGAGTGTTGCGGCAAAATGCTTGCATTTTGACATGACCGAGCCGAGATAGTTTCTGTAAAACTCAGACAACGGTGACGTGATCTCTGCAAAATTCCATGAACAAGAAACAGCAAAACTGCAAGCTGAGCTAAATCGCAAGGAAAAGGCTCTAGCCGAAGCGGCGGCGCTCCTTGTTTTGCAAAAAAAAACTTCGGAGATCTTGGAAGGTTAAAAGTATTCGAATCAAAGAAGAAGGAGATCCTTGCCGCCATAGACGAGGCTGTCGTAAGTGGCGCAAGGCTTTTCAAGGCATGCGAGGCGATAAAGCTTTGTGTCCGTCGCTATCGTCGCTGGAGAAAATCTACGGCAGACAATCGAGGCGGATATAGAGCAAAAAATCAAGCCTTAAGTGAACCAGAAAAAACAGAAATCGTGAAACAGTTTACGTCTGATGGTATGTGCGATTTACCCATGAACATAGCCCATGCAAAGCTTATGGATAAGGGAATTTACTTAGCATCGGCGTCTACTTGCATACGTGTGATGAGTAAGTACTATAGAGAAATGAATAGAGTTGTATTGTACCCGTCCGATGAACTGCATTTAGTCAAATGTAATTTTATTATTTATCCCTCGAATCAGAATTTCAGTAATTATTCTATTCCGAGTTTCATTGCATAAGCATCCGGGAGTAATGTAGCGAAGCCGGCTTCATCTTCGTCTTCGTAATCGGCAAGGTATATGAGAACTTTGCTTATGTATTCGGCAGGATCTACTTTATGTAACTTGCATGTTTCAATAAGGGAATAAAATGCAGCTGCAAAATCAGCACCATCCTCACTTCCGGAAAAAAGCCAATTCTTGCGCCCAACAGCAACAGGGCGGATACTGCGTTCCACTATGTTGTTATCAATCTGAAGTTCTCCATCATTACAATATTCACAAAGTTCTTTCCATCTTTTGAGCGTGTATGCGCATGCTGTGCCTAGCTTACCTTTCGGCAATGCCGGTTTTGAAAGATCTTCTATTAATGCTTTTATTTGGCCTAAAATGGAAAGACTCTTTGATTTACGCAGTTCTTTGATTTGAGCATAGTCAAGATTACTGTCTTTGGCTTCTGACTCAATTTTGTATAGTTCCGCAATGAGTAGGATTATAGGTTCGGTTTGTTTTGAACCGCATTCATAAGCTTCTACAAACTTACGACGAGCATGTGCCCAACATGAAAGATGCGTTAGATGTAGGTTCTTCACGACATTGTTATAAACGGCATATCCATCGCTCTGTATGTAATCCCCTGTAAACCCTTGTAATAGATCCATAGGACCAGATCGAGCTCGTCCCGGCTGCCAATTAAACCAAGCCCATTTACGGTCTCCAATGTAAGACCACAGATAACCATGAATCACAGGTTCTCGCGTTGCATTTCGCTGAACTTTGTAAGTGGTTTCATCACAGTTCAGTATGCGTGAATCAAGCGTCTTATTTTTTAGGCACTGTAGTAGTGGATCTAATTTCTGTCGCACTGTTTTTAGCCAGTCTGACATCGTCGATTTTGCTATGTGTACACCAAGACGCTTAAAAATTTGTTCTTGTCGCTCTAATGGAAGATGATCCACGTATTTAGAAATTAAAATATGACTAAGAAGTGTTGATCCTGGAATTCCTTTTGGAATGAGTCGTTTTGGCATGCGAGCTCTATACACCCCATGAAGAGAATCTTTTTTGCATGCATACTTCCTTCGATGAATCTCACGAACATAAAATCTTGCTGGAACATACTCTAATTCTTCTGTGATTTCTTCACCTATCTCTACAAGTTCTGAATCACATTCATCACAAGTACGTTCTGATTCAGGAAGTTCAACTACTTCCACTACACGTTCTAAATGCTCGGGTAATTTTTGACGATTCTCTTCTGGTTTTCGTTTCTTCCTTGTGTAGGCAATTGATTCTGTGGCTACTTCTGAACGTTTTTCTTCTGCGACATCTGCATTTTCAAAAAGATCTAACGCTTCTGTGTTCTTTTCTTTGATTGGACGGCGTTCGGAACGAGAGGCAAATAATTCTTTCTTTAACCAAAAAATCTCTTCTGATAAAATTTTGATTTGATTAAAAAGTGCTTCGTTTTCTTTTTGAAAAACGTCACTCACGCCCGTAAATATAGTAAAATCAAGGCTTGTAGCGAGGAAGTTTTTTGATATTTTTAAAATCTATTCCGCACAAAAGCATCTCTAAACTGATCCCATCTATCTGATTATTTTCTCCTGCGGGTAATCTGAATCGGCCTCTTTCTAGACGTTTACAAAACAGACACAAACCGCCACTATCAAAGAATAATATTTTCAATCGATTCCTTTGACTGTTCATAAACAAAAAGAAAGATCCACCAAGTACATTTTCATGAAAATAATGTTCTACAAGGTTTGCAAGCCCATCATAAGATTTACGCATATCAACGGGCTCACGACATAGAAAAATTCACATGTTAGAAGAAATGCCAAACATTATAAATCCAAAATAGAGATGATATTTTTTAGCGAGAGTGTGTCAAACTTCTGTGGAATGCGAAGAACTCGACCATTGGAAAGTACACATTCAAAATGAGAATCAATTAACGTTGAGCTTGATAGATTCGAAGTGCTTATTTCAAAAAAATCTATTTTTGGTTTACCTTGTATTTTTTGCTTCTTTTTCCAATAGCGATAAGTAGCTCGACAAATATCATTCTCTTTGCAAAAAATAGATTCACTTAGGCCACTTTTCTGATGTTTTTGTTGAAGTATTTCAAATTCTTTTAAATTCATTTCTTTCCCTTGAGTTAAAATTCAAGAAAAATTAAATGAATAAGTTTGCCTTTACACTATGCAATTCGTCGGACGGGTACAGTGATGTTGCCTATAGGGTCATCGTTATCGCAGATAAAGCCTAGTTTTAATAACAGTTGTTGAATTTCAGAAGACGACTTCTGAAATTCAACTCTCTTTCTCTGTAATGAAACGCAAGGCATAAAGTTAATATAGGATTATTATTTGAAGAAGAAATCAGATGCTTCAATATTATTTGCGTATGGAATTATAGACTAACCAGAAATGAACACGAACTCAATTTTTGGCATACTACCATTATTTTAATTTCTTTGTAAAACACAAACACATCTCTTCCCGAATTCGTTTCAAATATAGGATTAACAGTACCCGTCCGATGAATTGCATTTAGTCAAATGTAATTTTGTGAATTCAAGCCACTAACGCAATTTTACTTCTTTCTAATTTAAATAATATTTTTGGTAATTTGTAATCTAAAGTTTTTCGTGGCCGATTGTTTAATCGGCTCATTATCGTGTCCTGCAAATTCTTTCCCATTATCTGCAGTAATTGTTTTGACGCATTCTTTAATTGGTTTGAACATTGAAATGAGCTCCTTTTTGACGCTATCCGCATCCTTCTTTTGACTGAAGCCGACTAAACCAAAAATTTGCTCAGGGCTCCAATCCAATTGTAATTTTTCATTTATCATAAATAACAATGCTGCTGAGACTTTTTTGCTTTTAGGCTTATTAGCTTCTCTAGTAATCGCCATTTCATGAGCCTGTTTAGGTCTATAGCCTTTTTTGCCTGTATTTCGTTTAAGTTCACGACAAATAGTCGAGGAATTTCTCCCAAGTTCATCGACAATCGCTTTTTGTGAAAAACCTGCCCTTTTCATGGCATAAATTTGGTATCTTTCTTTTTTAATCTAATTCGATTGCGTTAGTGACTTGAATTCAGGCTTTTGTAAAACACTAGAGCGCCCTGGGGCGTTCTTTTTTTATCTTTAATTCTATGGCTAACTCG